>CAYNJD010000023.1:0-18936 GCA_964397355.1 uncultured Mycobacterium sp.
CCGAGATCGAGCAGGTACTGGCCCGCCTCGGCGGGGTGGCCGACGTGGCCGTGATCGGCGTGCCCGACGAGCGGCTCGGCGAGGTGGGCCGGGCATTCATCGTTCGCCGGGACGGCGCGGACGAGACTCTAGATGAAGCAAAGGTGATCGCCTACGCCCGTGAGCATTTGGCGAACTTCAAGGCACCGCGCTCGGTGACCTTCACCGACTGTCTGCCGCGTAATCCCAGCGGCAAGGTGGTCAAGCATGAGTTGAGAGAGTGGGCCTAGATGGACCTGAACTTAGATGCCGAGGTCGAAGAGTTCCGCATGGAGGTGCGCGAGTTCCTGGCGGCGAACAAAGACAAGTTCCCGGTCGCGTCCTATGACACCGCCGAGGGCTTCGAGCAGCACCGCCGCTGGGACAGGGTGCTCTTCGACGCCGGGCTGTCGGTGATCGCGTGGCCGAAGCGCTACGGCGGGCGCGACGCCAGCCTGCTGCAGTGGGTGGTGTTCGAGGAGGAGTACTTTCGCGCCGGCGCGCCCGGGCGGGCCAGCGCCAACGGCACCTCGATGCTGGCGCCGACGTTGTTCGCGCACGGCACGCAAGAGCAGCTCGACCGGGTGCTGCCGAAGATGGCCACCGGCGAGGAGATCTGGGCGCAGGCCTGGAGCGAGCCGGAGTCCGGCAGTGACCTGGCGTCGCTGCGCTCAACGGCGACCAAGGTCGACGGCGGCTGGAAGCTCAACGGGCAGAAGATCTGGAGCTCGCGGGCCCCGTTCGGCGAACGCGGCTTCGGGCTGTTCCGCTCCGATCCCGACGCCCAACGACACCATGGGCTGACCTACTTCATGTTCGACCTGAAGGCCGACGGGGTCACCGTGCGTGCCATCGAGCAGCTCGGCGGGGAGACCGGTTTCGGCGAGATCTTCCTCGACGACGTATTCGTGCCGGACAACGACGTGATCGGTGTGCCGAACGAGGGCTGGCGCGCCGCGATGAGCACCTCGAGCAATGAGCGCGGTATGAGCCTGCGCAGCCCGGCCCGTTTTTTGGTCGGCGCCGAGAAGCTGGTGGCGCTGTGGCGCGAGCGCGGCAGCGACCCGGCGTTCACCGATCGGGTTGCCGACGCCTGGATCGCCGCGCAGGCCTACCGGCTGCAGACCTTCGGCACCGTGACCCGGCTCGCCGCCGGCGGCGAACTGGGTGCGGAATCCTCGGTGACGAAGGTGTTCTGGTCGGATCTGGACGTCGCGCTGCACCAGACCGCGCTGGACATCCGCGGCGCCGACGGTGAGCTGGCCGACGCCTGGACCCACGGCTATCTGTTCGCGCTCGGCGGCCCGATCTACGCCGGCACCAACGAGATTCAGCGCAATATCATCGCCGAGCGGCTGCTGGGCCTGCCCCGGGAGAAGAAGTGAAATTCGATCTAGACCAAGACCAGCGCGACTTCGCGGCCAGCATCGACGCCGCCCTGGGAGCCGCCGACGTGCCCGGCGCGGTGCGCGCCTGGTCCGCGCAGAACCCCGGGCCGGGCCGGCAGGTGTGGAACCGGCTCGCCGAGCTCGGTGTCACCGCGCTGGCCGTGCCGGAGGAGTTCGACGGCATCGGCGCGCATCCGGTCGATGTGGTGCTGGCCGTCGAGGCGCTGGGCCGCTGGTGCGTGCCCGGGCCGGTGGTGGAATCGATCGCGGTGGCACCGGTGCTGCTGGCCGGCGCACCCGATGCCGGCGAGCGGCTGGCCGCACTGGCCGCCGGTGAGCTGATCGCCACCGTGGCGCTGCCGCCGCACACCCCGCGCGCCGTCGACGCCGACGCCGCCGACCTGGTGCTGCTGGCCGGCGACGGCAAGGTGAGCACGGCGCGGGCCGGCACCCGGCATCGCTCGGTGGACCCCAGCCGCGGCGTCTTCGACGTCGCCGCCGAGGGCTCATCGTGGGCCGCCGACACCGCCCGGGCCTACGAGGTGGGCGCACTGGCCACCGCCGCCCAGCTGATCGGCGCCGGCCAGGCGATGCTGAACACAGCGGTCGACTACGCCAAGCAGCGCACCCAGTTCGGCCGGGTCATCGGCGGCTACCAGGCGATCAAGCACAAGCTGGCCGACGTCCACATCGCGCTGGAGTTGGCCCGCCCGCTGGTCTACGGTGCCGCGCTCTCGCTGTCTGATTCCGCGGCCGGACCGCTCCCTGCCGACACCGCCCGCGACGTCAGCGCCGCCAAAGTGGCCGCCGCCGACGCAGCCCTGCTGGCCGCGCACTCGGCGCTGCAGACCCACGGCGCGATCGGCTTCACCAGCGAATGCGACCTGTCGCTGTGGCTGCTGCGGGCGCAGGCGCTGCGCCCGGCCTGGGGCGATGCGACCGCCCACCGGCGGCGAGTGTTGGAGGCGATCTAGATGGCCCGTAACACCGAAGGTGACTCGCGAGTGAGGAACGAACGAGCGGGAGGCGAGGCATGAGCACAGAACGCGACCTGCTGCGCCAGACCGTCGCCGCACTGGTCGACAAGCACGCCACACCCGAAGCCGTGCGCGCGGCGATGGAATCCGACCGGGGCTACGACGAGGCGCTGTGGCAGCTGCTGTGCGAGCAGGTCGGTGCCGCCGCGCTGGTGGTGCCCGAGCAGCTCGGCGGAGCCGGCGGCGAACTGGGCGACGCGGCAGTCGTGCTCGAGGAGCTGGGCAAGGCGCTGGTGCCCACCCCGCTGCTGGGCACCGTGCTGGCCGAGTTGGCGCTGTTGGCCGCGGCGGAGCCCGACGGCGAGGCGTTGGAGCGGCTCGCGGAGGGCAGCGCGATCGGTGCGGTCGTGTTCGGCGCCGATTACGCGATCAACGGTGACCTGGTGGGAGCGCCCGACGTCGACGGCATTGTCGTCGGCACCGACGGCGACCAGCTTTCCCGGTGGACCGATTTCACCGCCGAGCCGGTGGCCACCATGGACCCCACCCGCCGGCTGGGACGGATCACCGCCGGGCAGAGCGCACCCATCGGCGCCGACCCCGGTATCGCCGACTACGCGGCGATCCTGCTGGCCGCCGAGCAGATCGGGGCGGCGACCCGCTGCCTGGACCTGACCGTGCAGTACACCAAGGACCGGGTGCAGTTCGGCCGGCCGATCGGCAGCTTCCAGGCTCTCAAGCACCGGATGGCCGACCTGTACGTGGCCGTCTCTGCGGCCCGCGCAGTCGTCGACGACGCCGTCCAACAAGCAACGACCGGGCCGTCGCCGGCCTCGGCCTCACTGGCCAGAGTCGTTGCCAGCGAGGCGTTCTCCAAGGTCGCCGCTGAGGCGGTCCAACTGCACGGCGGTATCGCGATCACCTGGGAAAGCGATATCCAACTGTATTTCAAACGCGCACACGGCACTTCGCAGCTGCTCGGTCAGCCCGCGGCACACCTGCGCCGGTTACAGTCCGAGGTGATCTGAAGCACCGTACGGTAGTCGCATGTGTACCCGACTGGTTTACCTGGGACCGAACGGCAACATCATCACCGGCCGGTCGATGGACTGGAAGCTGGAACTGGCCACCAACCTGTGGGCGCTGCCCCGCGGGATACCCCGCACCGGTGAGGTGGGGGCGAACTCGGTCGAATGGACCGCGAAGTACGGCAGCGTGGTGGCCACCGCCTACGACATCTGCACCACCGACGGGCTCAACGAGGCCGGGCTGTCGGCCAACCTGCTGTGGTTGGCCGAGTCGGAATATCCGCGCCACGACAAGGACCGGCCGGGGTTGACCATCGCCGCCTGGGCGCAGTACGTGCTCGACAACTTCGCAACCGTCGCCGACGCCGTCGAGGCGCTGAGCAGCGAACCGTTCGACGTGGTGACCGACGGGGTGCCCGGCCAGGACCGGCTGGCCACCCTGCATCTGTCGCTGTCGGATGCCACCGGCGACAGCGCGATCGTGGAATACGTTGGCGGCAAACAGGTCATCCACCACGGCCGCGACTACCAGGTGATGACCAACTCGCCCACGTTCGACCAGCAGCTGGCGATCAACTCCTACTGGGAACAGCTCGGCGGGACCGTGATGCTGCCCGGCACCAACCGGGCCGCCGACCGGTTCGCGCGGGCGTCGTTCTACGTCAACGCGATACCCAAATCCGAGGACCCGCGGATCGCGCTGGCCTCGGTGCTCTCGGTGGTGCGCAACGTGTCGGTGCCGTTCGGGATCTCCACCCCCGGCGAGCCCAACATCTCGTCGACCCGGTGGCGCACCGTGGCCCACCACACCCGCAAACTGTACTTCTTCGAATCCGCGCTGACCCCCAACGTGTTCTGGGTGGACCTGACCAAGCTCGACCTGTCCGAGGGCGCTCCGGTGCGCAAGCTGGATCTCGGCGCGGGCGAATCCAACACATTCTCCGGGGAGAACTCGGCGGCATTCGTCGCCGCCGAACCGTTCAGCTTCCTCGGGATCACCCGGTGACGTCGCGCCGGCGCACACTGACGCTGCTGGCGGCACTGGTGCTGTGCGCCCCGGCGGGAACCGCCGGCGCGGCGCCGCCGCCGAACTGGTCGGGTCTGGACGCCCGAGCCTATGCCGGCCCGATACCGCCGGACGGCGGCCTGATCTCGTCTGTGCCGCTGGATCGCGCGCTATCGGTCAGCGGTGCCGGCGAGGCGTTCCGGATTCTGTACTCGACCGTGGATCAGCACGATCGGCCGGCGGTGAGCACCGCGGCGGTGTTCGTGCCGCGCGGCGCGCCACCGGCCGACGGCTGGCCGGTGATCGCCTGGGCGCACGGCACCGTCGGCCTCGGCGACGACTGCACCCCGTCGGCGCTGCCGCGCAGTGCCCGCGACGACCAGTACCTGTCGCACTGGCTGGACCAGGGCTACCTGGTCGTGGGCACCGACTACGCCGGGCTGGGCACCCCCGGTCTGATGAGCTACCTCAACAGCGTCGCCGAAGCCCATTCGGTGGTTGACTCGGTGAAGGCCGTCCACCAGCTGGACCTGCCGCTGTCGCCGAAATGGGCGATCGTCGGCCAATCCCAGGGCGGCGGCGCCGCGGTGAACAGCGCCTGGTGGGCCGACCGGTTGACCGCCGGTAGCGGGCTGGACTATCGCGGCGTGGTGGCGACCGGCACCCCGGCCAATATCGAGCGGGTGGTCATGCAAGCCGGCCCGGATATGGCGTCTCGGCCGACGCCGCCGGCGGCCATCAGCTACACCTCCTACATCCTGGCCGCGCTGCGCGAGGCACGGCCCGACCTCGGTATCGATCAGGTGCTGAGCCCGCGCGGGCGGGAGCTGACCGATCTGGCGCAGACGCTGTGCAAGCCCGCACTGGATCAGCAGGTGGGCGATACCACCGTCAACGACGTGTTCAGTGCCCCGATCGATACGCTGCCGGGTATCGAGAGCGCGCTGGGGGCGTTCATGGGCACTCCGGCCGACGGCTACGATCGGCCGATCTTCCTGGGCCAGGGCATGCTGGACGCCGACGTGCCGGCGCTGTCCACCCAGACCCTGCACCGGCAGCTCGTCGACAATCATCAGGATGTGGAGCTGCACCTCTACCCCGACCAGGACCATTCCGGCACCGTGATCGCCTCGATGCCCGACTCCACGCGTTTCCTGCAACGGGTCATGACACAGGAGAACCCATGACCGACCGTGTCGCCCTGCGCGCCGGCATCCCGCCGTTTCACGTGATGGATGTGTGGCTGGCCGCCGACGAGCGGCAGCGCAGCCACGGCGACCTGGTGAACCTGTCGGCCGGGCAGCCCAGCGTCGGCGCCCCGGGACCGGTACGCGACGCCGCCGCGGCGGCACTGCAGACCAACCAGCTCGGCTACACCGTGGCGCTGGGGATCCCCGAGCTGCGCGCGGCCATCGCCGGCTCGTACGCGGATCGCTACGGCCTGGCCGTCGACCCCGACGACGTGGTGGTGACCACCGGCTCCTCGGGCGGTTTCCTGCTGGCGTTTCTGGCCTGCTTCGATGTCGGCGACCGGGTGGCGATCGCCAGCCCCGGCTACCCGTGTTACCGCAACATCCTGACCGCGCTGGGCTGCGAGGTGATCGAGATCGCGTGCGGGCCGGAGACCCGCTTCCAGCCCACCGCGAAGATGCTGGCCGAGATCGGCGGCCCGCTGGCCGGTGTGATCGTCGCCAGCCCGGCCAACCCGACCGGGACGGTGCTGGAACCGGCGGAGCTGGCCGCGATCGCGGCCTGGTGCGACGAGGCCGGCGTGCGGCTGATCAGCGACGAGGTCTACCACGGGCTGGTCTATGAGGGCGCCCCGCAGACCAGCTGCGCCTGGCAGACCTCACGCAACGCGGTGGTGGCCAACAGCTTCTCGAAGTACTTCGCGATGACCGGCTGGCGGCTGGGCTGGCTGCTGGTGCCCCCGGCGCTGCGCCGCGCCGTGGACTGCCTCACCGGCAACTTCACCATCTGCCCGCCGGTGCTGGCCCAGTACGCGGCCATCGCCGCCTTCACCCCCGAGGCGATCGCCGAATCCGACGGCCACCTGCGGCACTACGCGGCCAACCGGGAGCTGCTGCTGAGCGGGCTGCGCGACATCGGCATCGACCGGCTGGCGCCCACCGACGGCGCGTTCTACGTCTACGCCGACGTCGCGCAGCACACCGATGACTCGTTGGCGTTCTGCGCGCAACTGCTGGCCGACACCGGGGTGGCACTGGCGCCGGGGGTGGACTTCGACACCGAACGCGGCAACACCTTCGTGCGGCTGTCGTTCGCCGGCCCGACCGCCGACATCTCCGAGGCGCTGCGACGGATCGGCGGGTGGCTGCCGCTCCGGTAGGTTTACCCGCAAGCTTGCGATTACCTGACCGAAGGGACCACAGCAATGCGCACAACCACGACTTCTCGCCCGGTTCTCACGGCGGTCGCCGTCGGCATCCTCGGCGCGGTGGCCGCGGCCGGGATGCCGGGAACCACCTCGCCGGCGGCCGACGCCGCGCCGGCCCCCTGCACGGCGGCCGGGCTGGCGACCACCGCCAGCGGCGTGCTGAGCCAGGCCGGTGGCTTCCTCAGCGAGCACCCCGAGACCAACGACGTGCTCACCAACGCCGCCAGCATGCCGCCGGAGCAGGCCAGGTCCTCGGTGCAGGGTTACTTCGTCGGCCACCTCGACCAGCTGTCGACCCTGCAGGGCATCGCGGCACCGTTGACCGACCTGAAGAATCAGTGCGGGGTCACGGTCTCCCCGACCCAGCTGGCCACGCTGCTGGAGACCGTCAGCAAGTAGGTCGCGCCGATGGGCCTGGCGATCAGCGATCAGGAGCGGGCCGCGCTGGCCCAGGCGGCCGGTTTCGGCTTGTTCGCGGCGATCACCGGTCGCCGCTCACGACGGTTCCCGGTCGGCGGCGCCATTCCGGCCGGCGCGCTGGCCTACACCAGCCGCCGCCCGCTACAGCCGCTGTCGGAAGTCGAACGGGCGCTGCTGCTGTCGCTGATGGCCGGGACCACCGGCTGGCACGACGGTATTGCGCACCACCCCGGCTACGCTCCCGCGCTGCCGAATTATCCCGGCAGCGCCACCGGGCGGACGATGCCGTCGGCGGCGGGTTTTCACACCAGCCAGCTGTTCTTCACCGACGACACCGGCTGCTATCTGCTGCCCACCCGCGATCAGCCGCCGCGGGAGTTCGACGCCATCGAGGACTGGATCAGCCACACCGCGGATTCCTACGTGCGGCTTTCGGATTCCCGACTGGAGCTGCCCCGCGAAGAGCCCTACATGGAGGGGCACAACACCTGGATCGGCAACCATCCGGGCAGCCTGCTGGCCTTCGCCGCCGCTGACCTTGCCGAGCACCTGCTGGAAAACCTGTGGTTCTTCGCGGCCAACGGCTACCGGATCACCGACGACATCAACGGCCGCGATATTCCCGGGCTGCAAGGGTTTTCCCGGCTGCCACATGCCGACGACCCGATCCCGCTATCTTTCGTGGAGCAGTACAGCCTGACCGAGGCCAGCGCGGAGCTGTCGATCGCCGCCCACAACGGGGCGCTGGGGCTACAGGCGATGGGGCTGGGCGGCTGGATCTTCGACGGGCTGGATCGGTTGTCGGTGCTGGGCGGTTCCGGTGACCCGAGGGCACCCGGATTCGGTTTCGTGGCCGATGACGACCCGCGTTGGCCGTTCCCGAATGTCACCGGGCTGCCCGGTCATTTCGAGACGCTCAGCCCGCCCCACGTCGCGTCGGTGGCCGACGGGGTGGCCAAGCTGGTGGCACGGAAGTTCGGTCCCGGCGGCCCGTTGCACCCCGACACAGCCGGGCCGTGGTCGGATACGCCGCGGGTGCGGTCCTCGGCGCTGCCACCGGACGGCATCGCCGAACTGGTCACGCTGCAGGCGTCCTACATCTACGACACCTTCGGCAAGCTGCCCGGCACCGTGCCGACCGTGCACGTGCTGATGTACCTGCAGGCCCAGCATCTCGACACCGACTTCTACGACGAGTTCTTTCGCCCCGGAGCGTATCTACGGACCCATGGCGAGCACCAGCAGCGCTGGCACGGCTCATGACCGCCGGCGAATTCCCCCGATGACGGTGTAAGCCAGCCCGACCGCCAACAAGGCGAACTTGGTAAGTGCCGCGCTACGCGCGCGCCGGGCATTGGTGTCGACGTCCAGCACCAGCATCACCGGTGGCCGCGCCGGACTTACCTTCTCCGGTGAGCTGGAGGGATTTCTGTCAGTTGTGGCCCCCGGTTGGCGCAACGAAGTGCACGCCGGCCTGGCACTGCCGTTGCCACGCTGGCGTCCGGTTACCCAGGCGAAAGAATTCGCCTGCCCAGTGCTGATTCAGGCCGGCGACAGAGATATCTCGGTATCAGCGCGGGCCGTCGATCGGCTCGCGCAGCGGGCACCACGGGCGACCAGGTCGGCTGGCTCAGAGCAACCTTCCCGCGAGACCGAATCTCACGACGTGACACGCCGTAGCGGCGTCGTGGAATTCCGTCTCGGCGACGGGAAGCAGCAGTTACCTACAGCCAGGTGTCGTCGGTGGTGGCGGTGAGGAACGCCTCCAGATCGTCACGCCACTGCGCGGGCGTGGTCTTCTCCGGCTCGATGCCGGTGTAGTCGCCGCGGTAGAACAGCAGCGGCCGCGGCTTCACCTCGGGCACATCCGAAAGCGATTGCACCGCACCGAATACCACGAAGTGATCGCCGCCGTCGTGCACCGAGGCCACCGTGCAGTCGATGTGGGCCAGCGAGCGGTCCAATATCGGCGAACCGAGCGGGGAGGGCTTCCAGTCCACCCCGGCGAACTTGTCCGGTTCGCGGGAGCCGAACCGGGCGCAGATGTCCTTCTGCTCTTCGGCGAGGATGTTGACGCAGAACTTGCCGCTGGCCTCGATGGCCTGCCAGGACCGCGACATCTTGGTCGGGCAGAACAGCACCAGCGGCGGGTCCAGCGACAGCGCGGCGAACGACTGGCAGGCGAACCCGATCGGCGCGCCGTCGGCCACGGTGGTGATGATCGTGATGCCGGTGCAGAATTGCCCGAGTACGTTGCGGAACGCGCGCGGGTCGATCGGAAGATCTGCTGCGGATTCGGAGCCCACTACTGCTCGATACCCACCGTGAAGTCATGCCCCCACAGGCTGACCGCGGTGCTCTCCCGCGCCACCCAGTCCTCGTCGTCGACCTCCAGGCCCTCGCAACCGAACTCGACCTGGAAGCCGCTGGGCGACTTCATGTAGAACGACAGCATCTTGTCGTTGACGTGCCGGCCCAGCGTCGCGGCCATCGGCACCTTGCGACGGTAGGCCCGGTCCAGGCAGAGCCCGACGTCGTCGGCCTCGCCCACCTCCACCATCAGGTGCACGATCCCGGTCGGGGTGGGCATCGGCAGAAACGCCAGGCTGTGGTGGCGCGGGTTGCAGCCGAAGAACCGCAACCATGCCGGGTCGCCGTCGGCCGGGCGGCCCACCATCTGCGGGGGCAGCCGCATCGAGTCCCGCAGCCGGAAGCCGAGCACGTCGCGGTAGAAGTGCAGCGCCTCGGCGTCGTCCTTGGTCGACAGCACCACGTGGCCCAGGCCCTGCTCCTCGGTGACGAAGCGGTGCCCGTAGGGGCTGACCACCCGCCGGTGCTGCAGCGCCACACCGTGGAACACCTCCAGGGTGTTTCCCGACGGGTCGTCGAAGGTGATCATCTCGACGACGCGGCGCTCTGCCAGCTCGGCCGCGCCCGCCTCCTTGTACGGAGTGCCCTCGGCGTCCAGCCGCTGCCGGACCTCGGCCAGCCCCGCGGCGTTGGCGCACTCCCACCCCGAGCACAGCAGCCGGTCGGTGTCACCCGGCACGATCACCAGCCGGGCGGGGAAGTCGTCCATCCGCAGATACAGCGCACCGTCGGTGGCGCCGTCGCCCTCGACCATGCCGAGGACTTTGCACCCGAACTCCCGCCAGGCCGCCATGTCGGTGGCCTGGATCCGCAGGTAACCCAGCGATCGGATACTCATCGGAATACCTCCAGCAGCTCGTCTCGGTCCCAGACGCTCGATCAGACCATCGTGTCGCCGGGCGGCAACCCGAACTCGTGGTTGCCGAAGATCATGTAGGCCCGCTCCGGGTCGTTGGCGGCGTGCACCCGGCCGGCGTGGGCGTCGCGCCAGAACCGCTGCACCGGCGCGTCGTTGGACAGCGCGGTGGCACCGGCCGCCTCGAACAGCCGGTCGATGGAGGCGATGGCCCGCCCGGTGGCGCGCACCTGGTCGCGGCGGGCACGGGCCCGCAGCTCGAACGGAATCTCCTTGCCGGCCGCCAGCAGCGCGTACTCGTCGGCGACGTTGCCGATCAGCTGCCGCCAGCCGGCGTCGATGTCGCTGGCAGCCTCGGCGATGCGAACCTTGGCGAACGGGTCGTCTTTGGCCTTCTCCCCGGCGAACGCCGCCCGGACCCGCTTGCCCTGGTGCTCGACGTGGGCGTCGTAGGCGCCGTAGGCCATGCCCATGATCGGCGCCGAGATGGTGGTCGGGTGCATGGTGCCCCACGGCATCTTGTAGACCGGCGCGGTGTTGGTCTCATAGCCGCCGGCGGTCTGGTCGTTCATCGCCTTGTAGGACAGGAACCGGTGCCGCGGCACGAAGACGTCTTTGACCACAACGGTGTTGCTGCCGGTGCCGCGCAGGCCCACCACGTGCCAGACGTCGTCGATGGTGTACTCAGTGCGCGGGATCAAAAAGCTGCCGAAGTCCACCGGCTTGCCGTCCTTGATCACCGGGCCGCCCAGAAACGCCCAGGTGGCGTGGTCGCAGCCCGACGACCAGTTCCAGGACCCGTTGACGATGTAGCCGTCGGCGTTCTCGGTGACCACACCGGCGCCCATCGGGGCATACGACGACGACACCCGCACGTTGGTGTCTTCGCCCCACACCTCTTCCTGGGCCTGCTGGTCGAACAGCGCCAGGTGCCAGTTGTGCACGCCGATGATCGACGCCACCCAGCCGGTGGAGCCGCACGCGCTGGCGATGCGGCGGACCGCCTCGTAGAACACCGCGGGGTCGCACTGCAGGCCGC
Organism: uncultured Mycobacterium sp.; assembly: GCA_964397355.1. Classification (GTDB taxonomy): domain Bacteria; phylum Actinomycetota; class Actinomycetes; order Mycobacteriales; family Mycobacteriaceae; genus Mycobacterium. The sequence continues at coordinate 11,501 of CAYNJD010000023.1, forward strand.
CCCACTGCTCCGGCTGCAACAGCGTGAAGAAGCCGACCTCCTCGAGCGCCTTGATGCTGGCGTCGGGAATCTTGCGCAGGTCCTCGGTTTCCTGGGCGCGCTCGCGCAACTGCGGAAGAAGCTCGTCGATGGCGGCGAGCACCGACTGCGCGTCACGCTGTTGAATGGACGTCACTAGATTGCCTCCCAGGAGTGAGCAGGTTCTTCCGACCGGTTTTGCAACCAGCCTAGAGTGAGATTAGAACACGTTCCGATTCGTGTCGAGCGGGGTGTTCCTGCGGCTGGTAGCGATACCGAACCGGTTTTCTGTAACCTGTTCTAGTTATGACCGAAGATGAGGGGCGGGCCGTGACGGAGACGATTCCGGACGAACCACTCGGCGATCACGTCCTGGAACTGCAGATCACCGACGTCATCGCCGAGACCGACGACGCACGCTCGCTGGTGTTCGGCGTGCCGGACGGACCCGACGATCCCGAGATTCCCGAACAGCGGCTCAAGTACTCGCCGGGCCAGTTCCTGACGCTGCGAATCCCCAGCGACCGCACCGGTTCGGTGGCCCGCTGCTACTCGCTGTGCAGCTCACCGTTCACCGACGACGCGCTGGCCGTCACGGTGAAGCGGACCGCGGACGGCTACGCCTCGAACTGGCTGTGCGACCACGCCCGCCCCGGGATGCGGGTCCATGTGCTGGCCCCCTCCGGCACGTTCGTGCCCAAGTCGCTGGACACCGATTTCCTGCTGCTGGCCGCCGGCAGCGGGATCACCCCGATGATGGCGATCTGCAAGTCCGCGCTGTCACAGGGCAGCGGCAAGGTGGTGCTGGTCTACGCCAACCGCGACGAGCGGTCGGTGATCTTCGGCGCCGCGCTGCGCGAGTTGGCCGCCAAGTATCCCGACCGGCTGACGGTGGTGCACTGGCTGGAGTCGGTGCAGGGTTTGCCGAGCTCCGCCGCGCTGGCCGCACTGGCCGCCCCCTACACCGACCGTGACGTCTTCATCTGCGGGCCCGGCCCGTTCATGCAGGCGTCGCGGGATGCGCTGGACGCGTTGCAGGTACCCGCCGAGCAGGTGCATCTCGAGGTGTTCAAGTCGCTGGACAGCGACCCGTTCGCCGCGGTCAAGATCGATGACGCCCCGGAGGGCGCCGAGGCGCCGGCCTCCGTCACCGTCGAGTTGGACGGCCAGACCCACACGCTGGAGTGGCCGCGCCACGTCAAGCTGCTGGACCTGTTGCTCGACAAGGGCCTCGACGCCCCGTTCTCCTGCCGGGAGGGGCACTGCGGCGCCTGCGCCTGCGAACTGAAAAACGGCAAGGTCACCATGGAGGTCAACGATGTGCTGGAGCCCCAGGATCTGGCCGAGGGGCTGATCCTGGCCTGCCAGGCCCATCCCGAGACCGATTCGGTGGAAGTGACCTACGACGAGTGATCCCGGGTCTAGGTTGTGCGACATGAAGCGGTTGCTGACGATGCCGGCGGCCTTGACGCTGCTGGCCACGCTGATCCCGCCCGCGATCTCCTCGGCGGCGAGTGACACCAAGACCTCGCTGCTCCCGGTCAACGACGCCGACCAGCTGCAGACCCACAGCTGGGTCGACTGCGCGGCGCCGCCGCTGTGTCGTTTCACCGTCGGGGTGCAACTGCAGACCCCCGAGGGGATGGCCGGTTTCCCGCCCGACCTGTGGGCCCGCCAGAGCACCGAGATCCGCTCGTCGAAGCGGACGGCCTATCTCGACGTGCACACCGACGGCGGCGAGGGCTGGTTCAAAGACCGCGGCGGTCCGGGCACCAAGGTGTTCAAGGACGGCACCGGCGCGGTGATCCAGTCGATGTACTACGGCGAAGGGCCGCCGGACAAGTACCAGACCAACGGCAGCATCGACGTGCTGGAGTACTCCACCGGCCGGCCCAAGACCGACGCCAACGTGATCGTGTGCACCCACGTGCAGGTGGTCTACAGCGGGGTCAACCTCACCACGCCGTCCACCTGCGCCCAGACGGTGTTCTGACAGCTCATCGCACCGTCCGCAGCACCGCGAACGAATGCCCCGGCAACCGCGTGGTTTCCTGCTCGACGCCCGGCGACCCCCACTCCAGCAGCAGCTCGCCGGAGACCGGCACACTGACGGTGGCCTCACCCAGGTTGCAGGCGAGCACGATCGGCCCGCGGCGCATGGTGATCCATCGCTGGTCCTCGTCGTGGTCGATCGCCAGGTGGTCCAGCCACGGGTCGGCCAGGTCGGCTTCCGCGCGCAGCCCGATCAGCGCCCGGTAGAGCCGTAGCAGCTGCCCGTGATGTTGGTCGTCGACCTCGTCCCAGTTCAGCTTGGACCGCGCGAAGGTGTCGGGGTCCTGCGGATCGGGGATCTCCTCGGCGTCCCAGCCGTGGTCGGCGAACTCGGCCTTGCGGCCTTCGGCGGTGGCGCGGGCCAGCTGCGGATCGGGATGCGAACTGAAGAACTGGAACGGGGTCGAAGCGCCCCACTCCTCCCCCATGAAAAGCATTGCGGTATAGGGCGACAGGAGTACCAGTGCCGCCTTGATCGCGAGTTGACCGGTGGACAGGTTCTGGGATGGACGGTCGCCGAGCGCCCGGTTGCCGACCTGGTCGTGGGTGCAGGTGTAGGCCAGCAGCCGGGTGGCCGGAATCTGCGCGGTGGGCAGCGGCCGGCCGTGACGCCGGCGGCGGAACGACGAGTACGTGCCGGCGTGGAAGAAGCCGTGCCGCAACGTGGTGGCCAGGGTGGCGAGGCTGCCGAAGTCGGCGTAGTAGCCTTGCCGCTCGCCGGACACCGCGGTGTGGATGGCGTGATGGATATCGTCATCCCATTGGGCGGTGATCCCGTAGCCGCCCTCGTCGCGGCGGGTGATGGTCCGCGGGTCGTTGCGATCGCTTTCGGCGACCAGCGACAGCGGGCGGCCCAACTGTGCTGCCAGCGCGTCGGTTTCGCCTGCCAGTTCTTCGAGGATATGGATCGCGGTGGTATCGGTCAGTGCGTGTACGGCGTCCAGGCGTAGTCCGTCGGCGTGGAAGGCCCGCATCCAGCGCAGCGCGCAGTCGATGATGTAGCGCCGAACCTCGTCGGAGTCGGGGCCGTCGATGTTGATGGCGTCGCCCCAGGGGTTGCTGGCCGCCGACAGGTACGGCCCGAAGCGGGGCAGGTAGTTCCCCGATGGGCCCAGATGATTGAACACGACGTCGATCAGCACACCCAGGCCGCGGCCGTGGCAGGCGTCGATGAAGCGCACCAGCCCGTCCGGCCCGCCGTAGGGTTCGTGTACCGCATACCAGAGCACGCCGTCGTATCCCCAGCCGTGGGTTCCGGAAAACGCGTTGACCGGCATCAGTTCCACGAAGTCGACGCCCAGATCGACCAGGTGATCCAATTTCTCGACAGCGGCGTCGAAGGTGCCCGCGTCGGTGAACGTACCGATGTGCAACTCGTAGACCACCGCGCCTTCGACCGGCCGTCCCGCCCAGCCGTTGTCGGTCCAGGTCGCGCCGGCTTCGTCCCACAACGCCGAGCGTCCGTGCACGCCGTCGGGCTGGCGGGCCGACCGCGGGTCCGGCAGCACCTGCGGGTCGTCGTCGAGCAGGAACCCGTAGCGGGCATCCGGCGGCACGTCGACCGTCGCGCGCCACCAGCCGCCGGCCAACCTCGTCATCGGGTAGAGCGCCCCGTCGACATCGAGGCCGACGACCGCGGGCGCCGGCGCCCACACCGCGAATTCAGTCATCGAAACGCTCCAGCAGCGCAACCGGCAACTCCGAGAACAACTCCGCGGCCGGCACCGGTCCGTCGTACCGGGATCCGGAGAGCCGGTCGGCCCATCGGCCCGGCGGTACCGCGACGACGGTATCGCTCCATCCGGTGTCGCCCAGCCGCACCGTCCAACGGCTGACCGCCACCACCACGTCATCGCCCCGGCGAAACGCAACGACATGTTCGGCGGCCGAACCCGAGGACAACACGGGCCGATAGCCGCCGTACCGGAACGTGTCGGGGTGGTCTCGTCGCATCCGCAGCGCGGCGGCGACCACCCGCATCTTCGGGTGGCGCAACGACGTGAGCGCCTCGCGGCGCGCGCCGTAGTCGACCGCCCGCCGGTTGTCCGGGTCGACCAGGCTGTCGTCCCACAGCTCGGTGCCCTGATACACATCAGGTATGCCGGGAACGGTCAATGCCAACAGCTTCTGACCCAGCGCGTCGCTTTCGATGTGCGGCCTGAGCTCGGCGACTAGCTCCGTAAGTTGCTGCGCGATCGGCCCGTCCAGGATGTCGTCGAGCCAACGGTGGACCGCGTCTTCGAACTCCGGGTCGGGGTCGTGCCATGAGGTGCGCCGGGCCGCTTCCCGGATGGCCTTCTCGGCGTAGGAGTGCAGTCGCTCGCGCAGTGCGGTGGTCACGCCGCCGTCGGCCGGCCATACACCGAAGATGTTCTGCCACAGGAAAAGCCCGGTTGCCAGGTCAGGCGACGGGACGCCGGCCTCCCAACGGGCGACGAACTCCGCCCACAGCGACGGCACCTGCGACAACACCCCGATCCGGGCCCGCACATCCTCGCCGCGCTTGGTGTCGTGGGTGGTCAGTGTGGTCATGGTCTGCGGCCAGAGCCGGGCCCGGGTGGCGGCCCGGTGATGAAACTCGGCCGGCCCCACACCGAAAGTTTGCGGGTCGCCGCCGACTTCGTTGAGGGACACCAGCCTGGCGTCGCGGTAGAACACGCAGTCTTCGGCCGCCTTGGCCGTCACCGCACCGCAGAGCTGCTGCAGCCGCACCGCGGGCTCTCCACCGTCGGCCATGGCGGCCGCGACCAGCTGTAGCGGCTCGCCGAGTTCCGGTCGCCCCGACTGGGTTCGGGCCAGCGCCATGGGCAGTGTCGCCGCCAAGCCGGGATAGTCGCTGCGGTAGACGTCCAGCCGGCCCAGCAATGCCACGATGGCGTCTGACAGCAGCGGATGGTCGGCCCCGGTAGCCGTCACCACGCAGCGCTGCAGCCGCGCCAGCTCGCTGCCCAGGGTGTCGGCGGCCGCGGCCTCTTTCCGTTCGGCCAGCAGGGTGGGCATCGCGCGGTAGTCGACACCGGTGGTCTCGAACAACTCGGTCAACACCGGCTCGCCGGTCGGGTCGATGAACAGCCCACCGATCTCACGCAGCACGTCGTAGCCGGTGGAGCCGGCCACCGGGATACTCGGTTCGAGCGACTCGCCCACGGCCAGAATCTTTTCGACCACGATCCAGGCGCCGTCTCCGATCAGTGCGCGCAGCCGTTCCAGGTATCCGCACGGGTCCGCCAGCCCGTCGGGGTGGTCGACCCGCACGCCGTCGACGAGGCCGTCGGCGAACCAGCGGGCCACCTCGACATGCCAGGCGTCGAATACCGCCCGGTCCTCTTGCCGCAGCCCGGCCAGCGACGTGATCGAGAAGAAGCGGCGGTAGCCGCACCGGCCGTCGCGCCAGCCGATCAGCCGGTAGTGCTGACGGTCGTGGACCTCTACTCCACTGCCACCGCCGGACCCTGGCGCGATCGGGAACACCAGATCGCCCAGCCGCAGCAGCTCGCCGTCGACGGCCAAGTCGGCGACGTCGCCGTCAGAACCCAGCACCGGCAGGATGATCCGGCCGTCACCGAGCTCCCAGTCGATGTCGAAGAACGCGGCGTATCGCGATGAGCGGCCATACTTCAGCACGTCCCACCACCACGGGTTCTGCTCCGGACATGCCACGCCGACGTGATTGGGCACGATGTCGATGACCAGACCGATGCCGCGGTCGTGCGCAGCCGCCGACAGCCGCGCCAGCCCCTGCGCGCCACCCAGTTCCTCGGAGACCGTGGTCGGGTCGACGACGTCGTAACCGTGCGCCGACCCGCGCACCGGGGTCATGACCGGTGACAGATACAGGTGTGAGATACCGAGTTCGTCGAGGTAGTCGAGAAGTTGCTCGGCGTCGGCGAAGGTGAACCCGAATCCGCTGTCGGGACCCCGCAGCTGTAACCGGTAGGTGGACAGCACCGGACGCGCCACGGCTCAGGCCACCTTCCGCAGCACCAGCAACGAACGCCCGGCAACGGCTGGCTGTTCGCCGGCCCGCACCAGCCGTTCGGAAGGCTCCGAGGTGTCCGCGGTGTCCAGTTCGACGGTCCACTCCTGCGCGTAATCGATTCCGGGAACCGCGAACTCGACGCTGTCCTGGTGGGCGTTGAAACACAGCAGAAACGAGTCGTCGACCACCCGCTGGCCGCGCATATCGGGCTCACGGATCGCCTCGCCGTTGAGGAAGACCGCGATGCATTTGTCGAAGCCGTTGTCCCAGTCGTCCTGGTTCATCTGCCGGCCGGTGGGGGTGAACCAGGCGATGTCCCCGATCTCGTCGGCGTGACGCACCGGGCGGCCCTCGAAGAACCGGCGCCGGCGAAACACCGGATGGTCCTTTCGAAGCTGCGTCACCCGGCGGGTGAACTCCAGCAGTTCGGCGTTCGCGTCGGCCAGCGACCAGTCCATCCAGGCCAGTTCGGAGTCCTGGCAGTAGGCGTTGTTGTTGCCGTGCTGGGTGCGGCCCATCTCGTCACCGTGCGCGAGCATCGGAGTACCCTGCGACAGCATCAGCGTGGCCATGATGTTGCGCATCTGCCGGGCCCGCAGTGCCAGCACCTCCGGGTCGTCGGTGGGGCCTTCCACACCGCAGTTCCAGGACCGATTGTGGCTCTCGCCGTCGGTGTTGTCTTCGCCGTTGGCCTCGTTGTGCTTCTCGTTATAGGAGACCAGGTCTGCCAGCGTGAAGCCGTCGTGGGCGACGACGAAGTTGATGCTGGCGCCGGGCCGGCGACCGGTGGCCTCGTAGAGGTCTGAGGATCCGGTGAGCCGGGAGGCGAACTCGCCCAGTGTCTCCGGTTCGCCGCGCCAGAAGTCACGCACCGTGTCCCGGTACTTTCCGTTCCACTCGGTCCACAGGCCGGGAAAGTTGCCGACCTGGTAGCCGCCTTCCCCGACGTCCCACGGTTCGGCGATCAGCTTGACCTGGCTGACCACCGGATCCTGCTGGATCAGATCGAAGAAGGCCGACAGCCGGTCGACGTCGTAGAACTCCCGGGCCAGTGTCGACGCCAGGTCGAAGCGGAACCCGTCGACGTGCATCTCGGTGACCCAGTACCGCAGTGAATCCATGATCAGTTGCAGCGCATGCGGGTTGCGCGCGTTGAGGCTGTTGCCCGTGCCGGTGTAGTCCATGTACATACTGCGGTCGTCGTCGACGAGCCGATAGTAGGCGGCGTTGTCGATGCCGCGGAAGTTGATGGTCGGACCGAGGTGGTTGCCCTCGGCGGTGTGGTTGTAGACCACATCGAGGATCACCTCGATGCCGGCCTCGTGGAAGGTGCGCACCATGGTCTTGAATTCCGCGACCGCCGCGCCCGGCTGCCGATTCGCCGCGT
>CAYNJD010000024.1:0-18789 GCA_964397355.1 uncultured Mycobacterium sp.
TGAAACACGGCCGCCGCCACCGCCAGCCGCTCACCTTCATGGTTGGCCAGCAACACCTGGTTCTCGGGAATCTCGCGGGCGTTGATCTCACCGGCGGCGATCGCACGCAGCACCGCGTGGGCCCGCGCGAGTTCCGCGCGCTTGCGGTACTGGCCACCGGGGAGTTTGACGCCGGCCCACACCCCGTACTCCTCGCCGCGTTCCACTGCCAGCGCGGCGCAGCGACGCTGCTGGGCCAGCGGGCAGCGGCGCAGGCAGAGCAGCCGGGCTTCGGTGGAGGACTGTTCGTAGGCGCGGGCCTTGGCGGCCCCGTCGGCCCCATCGGCATCGGGGTAGCCGAACCAGAGCTCCGGGTTCGTGGTGCAGGGGGGTGCCATCTGGACGACCTCCTAACGTAGTTACGTAGACAGAAACGTATACACAGAGAAGGCGTGAACGCAAGAGAAGTTGATAAAAACATATATGTAAGTCCCGGCGACCGGGGCTGTGTAGTATCCGGTCATGTTCGGGGCGCGACGGTGAGCCGCGAGTCAGCAGGCGCTGCCATTCGGGCACTGCGCGAGGCGCGCGACTGGTCACTGGCCGACCTCGCCGCTGCCACCGGCGTCAGCATCATGGGTTTGAGCTATTTGGAACGCGGCGCCCGAAAGCCTCACAAAGGCACAGTTCAGAAGGTTGAAAATGGCCTCGGCTTACCGCCGGGCACCTATTCGCGGCTCCTGGTCGCCGACGACGCCGACGCCGAACTGGCCCAACTGACCGCCGCCAGAGCGCCCCGGGAAACGCCCGCACGGCCCGCCGGGGCCGTCGTCGTCGACCGACACAGTGACACTGAAGTCCTGGAAGGCTACGCCGAAGCACAGCTCGATGCGCTGCGTTCGGTGATTGACAGACTGCCGTCGAAAGCATCAGACGAATACGAGACGTATATTCTTTCCGTGATCACGCAGTGCGTGAAGGCGGAGATGTTGGCGGCCAGCTCTTGGCGGGTGGCCGTCAACGCGGGCGCCGACCACGCCGCCCGGCTGATGACGCACCTGCGGGCGTTGGAGGCCACCCGTAGCGACCTGCTGCAGCGTATGCCCGCGAGCTTGACCGCCCGATTCGACGACGCGTGCGCGCGTTCCTCACTGCCCGAACCGGTGATCGCAGCGCTCCTTGGTGTCAGCGCTGAGGAGATGTGGGACATCCGCAACCGAGGAGTGATTCCGCCGGGGGCGCTGGCCCGGGTGCGCGCGTTCGTCGACGAGGCCGCGGAAGGACCGGATGTCGACGAGGGAGGGAGTCAAAGGTGACCGACACCGAGTTGGAGGTACTGCACCGCGCCCACCAGTTGTTTGCAGCCCACCCGCAGCCGGTGTCCCTGAACGCCGGGCTGGATCGCTACGTCGACCTGCTGGAACGGTCCGCGAATTCCAGCGCGGGGCATGACCGCTACCGGCAGGCGGTGCTCGCCCAGCGGGACCTGTTGCGGGCGAATGCGCGCACCGACGCCGCAGCCACAGCCGTGCTCGCCGCGGCGGTCACCGACTATGCCCGTGCCCGGCAACAGACCAAAGGTGTCGTTGCGGCTGCTCGTGCCGACGCCGCCGGGGCCGCGGATACTCCGCTGGCACAGCGGGAGGTGATGCGCCGGCGGGCGGCGCGGCTCCGCGCCCAGCGGGCCCACGTGCTGTCGGCTCGGCACCGTGCCCGGACACATCGAGCCGGGTTGCGGCGACTACGTTACCGGGGAGCGCGGCACCGGGTGTCAGGCTTGGATCGATTGCGGCTGCCCAACTCCCGTGCCGGCTCAGCGGTTCGCGCTGCGCTGTCACGTCTCGGGCGACCCTACGTCTGGGGCGCCACCGGCCCGGACCGATTCGACTGCTCGGGGCTGACACAGTGGGCGTACGCCCAGGCCGGGGTGCCACTGTCCCGAACCACCTATACCCAGATCCACGAGGGAATCCCGGTGGCGCGCTCCCAGATTCGACCGGGCGACCTGGTCTTCCCCAGCACCGGCCACGTCCAGCTGGCGATCGGTAACAACATGGTGGTCGAAGCCCCGCACGCCGGCGCAACGGTTCAGGTCAGCCCACTGGGCACCCATGTGGCGATCCGTCGGCCGGTGGCGTGATCCGACGCCGTCCCCAAACCGATGGCAGGTGAATTGTCGGCCGATTCGGGCAGCAGTACAGTCACCGGCCATGAAGTGGTCACCGGCTGAACAGCGCTCCGACGCATCGGCGTTGGGCTGAGAAGATGGCGACCCGCGACGAGGTGCTCGATGCGATAGGCCGGATCGAGCGGGCCGGAGGTGCGGGGCATGCGACGCGGGCGGCGCAGGCGGCGCTGACCCTGCCGCTGCCTGCATCAGGCTACGACCATGTTCTGAACCGGCTGCGATCGGCGCAGCCCAGCGCTTTCGGGCCCGCTGAGCCGCCGCGGATTCAGCCGGCATCGGGGGAGGAACAGCTGGGGAGTTCCGCACGCGCCATGAAGACCGCAGAAGCCGCACTGGCACACCAACTATCGACCACCGCGGAGTTCGACCGCCAGATCATCGAGGCGCTTCGCCACGTGCACAAAACCACCCAGGAGGGCCGCCGGCGTCTCGACAATCTGGAGGCGGAGGTGGCCGGCGCCGCCCAGGTCTGGGACCTGGGCACCGCCACTGGTGCGCGGGAGTTCCAGCGGTTCCTGATCGCCAAGCTCGGTGAGATCATTCAGGTTGTCGAAGACACCAATGATGACGATGCCTCCAAACAGGCGCTGGCCACGGCGCTGACCGCGCTGTATGCCGCGCAATCGGGTCGCACCGACTCTCCTCCCGGCGAACCAACGCCGGAACCGGCCGACGATCCGGTCCCGCCGCCCGCCGTCGGGCCGGCCGATGCGGTTCCCGGCGACCTGGACGACGACGGGTATTACGAACCGCTTCTGGAAGACGAGCCGGCGACCGGTTACCAGAATCCGCCGCAGCGGTTGCCGGAGGTACCCGCGATGCCGGGTATCGGCGGAGAGGGGCCCGGCTTCGGCGCAATGCCCGCCGGAATGCCGGGCGGCTTTCCGCCGGCCGGGATGTTCTCCGGACTGGATCGCGGCGACCCACCCGTCGACGACGAGTATCCGTTCGAGGATGCGGCCCCCGCCGACGACATCACCGATGATGCGGACGGCGGCGCGGATGGCGACGAAGCGGCGCCGGATTCCCCGCACGAGGACGGCCCCACCACGGTAACGCTGCCCGACGGCGCGACGACCGCCGTTTCGGATCCGCGACTGGCCGCTGCGATGCAGGCCGCCGCCGATGGGACACCTGTTGCGGAGGCCTTCCATCGCCAGGGCATCGATATCCCCCCGGCCGGCACACCCGTGGCGACCCCCCTCGACCAAACTCGGCTGCAACCGGGCGACATCGGGGTGTTCACCGATCGGCATGCGCTGGCGGTCGGAAACGGCAAAGCTCTACTCGACGGGCAGATCCACCTCGTCGGAAACCTGCGCGGACCCGGATTCTTGGGCTGGCAGCACCCACCGGTTCGCATCGAAGGGCCCGACGCGGCCACCGAACCGGTACCGACTCGGCCCGCCATGGTCCTGCGAGCTTGAAAATCGCCGCTTCAACCGTCATCGTCGACTAGCCAGGGAGGTAGAGATGCCAGAGAACATCCACGTCGATCAGGGCATTCTGACCAGTGCCGCTGGAAAGCACCGGCAAGCGTCGGACTACCTGTCCACTGTCTCGGCGTCCCACGAGGGGATCCAGACGGCCTTGGCCGCGCTCGGCCCGATCTACGGCGACTTCCGCCGGGCGGCCGACTCGCTGCTCGACGCCCGCAAGAACTGCTACGACGACCAGTCGAGCGAACATTCGGAGATGGCGGACAACCTGGACCTGGCCGTGGCAACGTGGAACAAGCATGAAGACGACGCCGCCAAGTCCTTCCGGCGCCTCACCGATGGGCGCTGATGACTGAACCGAATCCGGCGTTCGATACCGCCCATCCGAGCGGTGACGTATTGTTCCGGTCCTGCCGCGGCGGCTTTCTGCACAGTGTGGTGCTGAGCGAAGCGGCTATGGACGCTGACGCCCGGCGCCTGGCCGAAGCCATCGTCCTAACCGCGGATGTGTCGTTTCTCAAGGCGGCGTTGGAGATCCGCGGCGAAATCGTCACTACCGGACATGCGCCCTCGGCGGCGGTGCCCACCCACGACGATCTTCGAGTGGCTAGCGAGCGGCTGCTGAACCACCAGCTGCACACCGGCGGACGTTAGATCACCCACCGCCCGGCCGCGTCGGCCTGCGGTGCGATGCTGTCGGGGGGATCAACCAGCATGTCGCCGAACAGGTTCCGGGCGCGGGCCAGCAAAGCGAGTACTTCGCTCAGTTGTGCTGCGCACCCCGTTGCGGGGGAACCGACGTCGGCCATGGTCTGCACGCTACCGACCTGCTGTTGGGCTGACAATTCACGGCGCGCTCCGGTTGTTGATCACCGATTCACGGTGTCGCGGGGACGGTTCGGCGTGCACGGAATTCCGTCCGGGCTGTCGGGGCGGCAACGGTAGGCTTGCGCGGTGGCAATCTTCGGTCGACGGTCGGCGCGCCAGCGCCTCCGGAGCGCGGCGCGGGAGTCATTGACGATCCCGGCCTTCAGTGCTCCGGTCGACTGCAGTGCCTGGGTGCTCGGCGGGTTGTGGCCCGCCGAATTGGCGACGATCACCCCCGAGACGGCCCAGCTTGCCGATTACCTGAATGCGGATCTGCAGCGAATCGCCAATTCGGCAAACGAGAAGCTCCACGCGATCGGGCGATCCGGACTGGCCGGGCTGGCACGACAGACCGCGGAAGCCAGGGTCATCAACGTCGCCCGGGCGTTCGCGGTCCTTAGAGTCGAGTCGACGGTCCGGCAACTTCACAAGGAAGCCCTGGAGTTCCGCTCGGAGTACGCCAGCCTGGATGCGGCCCCGCCGCCCGTCGAAGTGACCGAGCAGCTTCCGCCGACCAACCCCGATCGAACTCGCCCCGCGGAGCCGCCGGGGGAGGCCGGTAGCCAGCGCCCCCGAGCGGCTCGGCATCGGATGCCCGAACCGGTGGTCATCGAGTCGCCGGCCGATCTTACGGTGCCCGCCCCGCGCCCGGCGGCACCACCGCGGAGCGAAGCGCCTCCGACGGCCCCGACACCCGAACCTGCACCGGTAGCGCCACCGCCCCCCACAACCCCGGCGCCGCCGCCGGAACCGGCACCGTCTCCGCCACCGGCTCCGGAGGTCGCCGAGCAGCCCGACACCATCGAGCCGGACAGGCGGCCCGATGAGTCGTTTCGACCGGAGCGGGTCGACTTCGGCGGCGCCGAAAGCGAGCCACCGACCACTGCTGTTCCAGCTGACGCAGTCGCCGTCCGGCCGGCGCAAGCACCCGAGGATCTGACCGCGGTCATTCCCGCGTCCCCCGAACCCGCCCCCGAACCGGCGCCGTCGCCGGCGGCACCGGAACCCGCTGCGCCGGCCGTCGCAGAATCCGACGAGCAGCGGTTGCAGCGCCTGCTGGCCTTCGTGGCCCGCCAGGAACCCGGTCTGCGCTGGGCAATCGGCACCTTCGCCGACGGTAGAACGCTCCTGGTCACCGATATCGCAAATGGGTGGATCCCGTCCGGGGTCGAGTTGCCCGACGGTGTGCAGTTGTTGGAGCCGGGCCGTCGAACCGGAACGGCCACCGCAATGCTCGGCGAGCCCACGGAGTCAGCCTCCTACAGCCCCGGCGATCGCCTGGGCTGGGCGAGTGACTTCGGGGCCACCGACGCATCGGTGCAGCCGCGCAAGCTGGAGCCCATCGAAGACCTCGGTTGGCAACTCAGCGAGGCCACTCACTGGCGCGACGGGCTGCCGAGGATGGCCAATACTCTGGCTAAAGCGGGATCGGCCGGGACCGGTGTCGCCGACGCCGAAATCGACCTGCTCCGCGTACATCTGGACACCATGCGCTACCAGTTGTTGGCGCAGTACCCCGACACCGACACCGCGTTGGTGCTCAACTGCATGCTGCTGGCAGCCACCGAAGGTATCGCGACTGGGGATACCGTATCCGCCAACTACCACTACAGCTGGTTCCGATCGCTCAGTTCGCCACGGGCCACGCAGTGGGAGCCACAGACATAACGGGCGATGATGAATTGACGCTACTCACACCGGCTCGACATACTTAGCCAATGTCGGGGCCGGATAGTCGCTCGGAACTCAGCGACAAGGACCTCGTTGAGTCTGTATTGCGGGATCTGCGTGAGGCCGCCGAGAAGTGGGAAGCCTTGGTAGCCGAGGCCGAGAACACCACGTATAGCGTCGATCTCGGAGACATCCGGGCCGTCGCGAACTCAGACGGACGACTGCTCGAACTGACGTTGCACCCCTGTGTGGTGAGCGACTACACCTACAGCGAACTGGCAGACCGCCTCAACACGGTATTCACCGCGCTGCGGGAGGAAGCCGAGTCGGATTTCCAGGCCAGGTACGGCGGCAGCCCGGTCTGACAGTGGTTCACCAGGTGATGGCGGCCATCTCGCGTTTGGTGTCGCACACCGCTCGGACCGCCGCGTCGATATCGACGGCGGTAATGGTCTTGAGGTCGTCGATCGTCACCTCGTGGCCGGCCCGCTTCTGGGCCGCAACCCGCGTGTCGCGGGCCAGTTCGGCCTCCTCGATCACGTTACGGGCGAACCGGCCGTTGTGCATGACATTGATGCCGTGCTCACCGCGGGGGCTAATGTAACCGCGGATCGTGGTGGCCATCTCCAGAAACCGCTGCCGCGCTTCGGGATTGAGTTCGGTAGCGCGGCTGGATCCGTATCGCTCGCCGATCTCGACGATCTCCTGCGGCGAGTAGGACTCGAACCGGATCTTGCGGTTGAACCGGCTTGCCAGACCGGGGTTGACGGTGAGGAATTCATCCACCTGATCCTCGTAGCCGGCGGCGAGGAAACAGAAGTCGAAACGGTGCTTCTCCAACGCGATGAGCAACTGGTTGACGGCCTCCATGCCGATCATGTCGGGTGTCCCGTCCTGGTGGCGTTCCACCAGCGAGTAGAACTCGTCCATGAAAAGGATGCCGCCCAAGGCTTTTTCGATCAGCTCATTCGTCTTGGGCCCGGAGGAGCCGATGTGCTCACCACAGAAGTCGGACCGCCGAACCTCGGTGATCTCCGGATTGCGGACGATGCCCATGCCCGCGTAGATCTTGCCCAGCGCCTCGGCGGTGGTGGTCTTACCGGTGCCGGGCGGACCGACCAGCAGCATGTGGTTGGTCTGGCCCTCCACCGGAAGCCCGTGCTCGAGGCGCATCGCCCGGATTTCCAGCTGGTCCTCGAGCGCCTTGACCGCGCGTTTCACCTCGGCCAATCCGACCTGTTTCTCCAACTCGGCGCGGCCCTGGGCCAACAGCTCGGCTCGGCGGTCCTGTGCGTTGTCCTCGTCGAGTTCGGCGCGGCTCTTGGCCGATTCGACATCCCAGCGGTCGCTGCGGCTGGCGATGATCTGTTCCTCGGTGACCACGAGGCGCAGATTCGGCTCGGCCAGCGCGGCTTTGGCCGGCTCGGTGAGCACACCGTTGATGGCGGCCTTGGACAACCAGACCTGTGCCTTGTCCTCGTCGCCGAGCTGGCGGTGCACCATGCCGCGTACGTAGGCCAGGTCGGCGGCCAGCAGCGGGATCTCGCTCGGGTTGATCGACGCGGTCAACACACCGGCGGAGAACCGTTCCGACGACCGGGCCTGGCCGGCGATATCGACGCGGTCCAGCCAGTCCAACGCCACCCTGCCCTGGCCCAGATGGGCGGCAGCATAGGCGGCCAGGGTGCACACCGACGCGGTGACCGGCGGCATGACGATCGCCCGTTCGGGCAGCTCCTCGGCGGCCACGGTCAGCAGATCCGGCCACCGCTGGGTGACGAACATCAGATAGGCGCGGGCCAGTTGGTGCCACTGGTGGTTGACCCAGCTGTCGAGCAGTCCCTTGTCGGCCAGCAGGGTATCGGCGCGTTCGTATTCGCCGGCCACCGTGAGAGCCGAGGCCAGTGCCAGCCCCACGTGGGAGGCGTCGGTCACCGTGATCGACAGGTAGGGCCCCAGCGGGATCTGGGCCGCCAGGTGCCGGCCCAGCCGGGTGGTCTCCTTGTGCAGCCAGTCGCTGTTTGCGTAGAGCCGCTTGAGCGTGTCGAGTGTGGTGTCACCGCAGGCGATTCGCCCCAACCAGGCATCGGCCATGGAAGGGTCGGCCTCGGTGGCCGCCTCGAACTCGGCTCGCGCTTCCGGGGAGGCCTCGGGGGAGCCGTAGCGCCCTTCCATGCTCACCATGGCCCGGTCGAAGTGCCGCCGGGCCGCCAGCAAGTCACTCAATGTCTGTCGTCCTCATGTCGCATCTACGGGTTCATCGGCCGATTGTCGATCCGACGACTCATCGCGCCGACATCGGGGCTAGCGCCTCCGGGCTGCAGTACCGGTTTTCAGCCCGGAACAACTCCACCGTAGCGAGCCACGATTTTCCGCCGGCGGTAACCCGTACCGCCGTCCGGTCGATCTGGGAGATACTCACCTCGACCGCGTCCGGTGGTGGCGGCGGTGTACCCGGCGGAGCCACGGTGATGACGGTGGCCGGACGGGGCGAGGGGGCGATCGGCCCGTCGACCACGCTGACAGTGGTGCGCGGCGTCGGTCTCGACTCGGCGACCACCGCAACTTCGGGCATCCGGACGCTGGCCCAGCGAGCCTTGTCTCCGGTGTGCACGCAAACCCGTTCTCCGGCCCCGGCGGCGCGGATGATGATCCGTTTGGCGATCAGGTCCTCGGCGGCGATGAACACCCGGCTCAACTCACCGGAGTCGGTCAGCGGAACCATCAGCCGGTCGCCGTTGGCCAGTTTTCCGATCAGGACACCGGATGGGCCGATCTCGACGGGCAGGCTCTGCGGCAGCGGCCCGGGCCGTAGGCCGCGCAGTCGGGGGCGGGGGGCGCACATGTTGGCTTCGGCCGCGGCGGCCTGCTCTCCGTTGAGCCGCCGCAGCACCACCGCCGGAGGCGTCGGCGCCGGCTGCGGGGTCTGCAGCGTGACGGTCGCCGTACACGTCGCGTCCGGGAATACCGTGACGTTCTGGATCACCTCGTCGACGGGCAGGGTCCACACCTGGGCGAGCAGCGCAGCGTTGATCGCCCGGGCCGGGTAGGCGTAGGTCGTCACCCAGCCGCCCTCGGTGCGCAGCGTCTTCCAGCGCTCGGCGCCGGCCTGCAGTGAAGGGCCACCAAGACGCCGGTCCAGTTCGACCAGATCACTGGCGGTGGCCACTCGGGCCCGCAGCCCCTCGCAACGCAGCAGGCCCGCGATCCGCTGCGCGACGGCGACGGCGGCCGCGCCAAGGGTGGTGCGCCAGCTCAGCGCGGCGGTGTTGTCGATGACACGCAACCGCAGCAGCAGCCACGTCTCCCGTTGCCCGGCGTACGGTGGCGTGCCGATCTCGGTGTCGTAGACCCGGGGATAGTCGCCGGTGGTGGCGCGCCTCGCGCCGATGCTGATGACGCTCATCGACTCCAGCACCAGCCCGAGAGCCTGGCGCAACATCGGCAGCAGCGCGACAACGTCGATGACGTTGTCGGTCTCCACATTCACCGATCCGGTTGCGACAGTGGCACTGTGCGCTCTGCCCAGAAGGTGTACGGCCACCACCGCCACACCGTCCTGGATGCGGACCCCGCCTCCGGCGCGGTTGTTGGCAACCGTGATCGGCTCGGCCCGGTGTGCCGCCGGACGTCGCCGGAACTTCAGCAGGGCCCACGACCACGCCGGCTGGCCCCACCACGGCACCAGCACCAGCAGCGCCGCGAGCGGCACGGCCACCGCGACGCCGACGAGCCCGCTCAGAGCCCAACCCGCGAGACCACACAGCGCGACCGTCGCCGCGCACAGCAGTCGCCGGTTGCTCGAAGCGGTGAACCCGGTCAGCCGGACCTGGTCCTGGCTCACTTCGCGGCTCTCCGGATCCGCGCGGTGATCAGGGCGGCCAGCACCGTCACGGCGATCGCGCCGAGGAACCCGAGGGCGACGGTGCGAGCGCGATGGTCCGGCGGGGGTGGTGGCGGCGGCGGGGTGATGACACGACTCTGGGAACCCGGTGACAGGGGGTCACCCGGCGGCACGTTGAACGTCAGCGCCGCCACCGGGTCGACCAATCCGTAACCCACCCGGTTGTCGACCCCGGCCGGCGGATTGTGAGCGGTCTGCATGATCCGGTTGATGACCTGATGCGCCGTGAGCTCGGGATATTTCGCCCGCACCAGCGCGGCAACGCCACTGACGTAGGCCGCGGAGAAACTGGTGCCCCAGAACGGCATGTTCTTCTCGCCGACCCGGATCGGCGGATAAGCGTTGACCGGCCCGCCGCCCTGCGGTGACAGTCCCATGATGTGAGTTGCCGGCGCGGCCACCCCCACCCATGGCCCCGACATACTCTTGTCGATCGGCGCGCCGGTGGCGTCGACCCCGCCGACGGACAGCACGTAGTCGGAGAACCAGGACGGGCTGGAGATCACCTTGACCTGATTCCAGTCGCGGGGATCGCTCGGATTGAGCGGATCGAACATCGGGTTGTTGGCGCAACCGGCTTCGCCGACGTTGCCGGCGGCGCTGACGATCACCGCGTCCTTGACGGTTGCCGCGTACCACAGCGCCGCTCCCAAGGCTCGTTGGTCGAGCCCGGCTGCGGCCTGAACGCAGGAGGTCACCGAGATGTTGATGACTTTGGCGCCCATGTCGGCAGCGTGAACGACGGCCTTGGCCAGCGTAGCCAGGGTGCCCGCCTTCACCCGCTCCTCGTCGTAGCCGAACCGTTGCGGGTTGACCGGCTCGAACGCGCGGGAGGACTGCCGGATCGAGATGATCGTGGCGTGCGGCGCCACGCCGACGACGCCGTCGGGCGCGCCCGGCGGGGGAGGCGGAACGGCGGGTTCGTCGTCGCTCTGCGGGTCGGCCGGCCCCGACGCCGGTGCCACACCGCCTTCCTCCGGCGGGGGCGGCGGTGGTGGCGGTGGCGGGGGTGGCGCGGTCTGGGTGATGGTCACCGGAACCGGGGGAGGGGGCGGAGCCGGCGGCCCCGGGATATCGGCCGGCGGGGGCGGTTCGGCGATGCTCGGTGGCGGTCCGGCCGGTGGTGGGAACGCCGGGACTTCCGGCATCGGGCGCGGCATCGGCAGCGCGCCCAGCGGGGCTGCCGCAATGATCGACGCGGCAATGGTGCCGTGTGCATCGCAGTCCTGCAGACCGCCGAGACCTTCGGCCCCGCCCATGACGTAGTCGCCACCGGCCACGGCAGGCAGCCTCGGATTCGGCGTGACCCCGGTATCGATGACCGCCACCGGCACGCCGTTACCGGTGGAGTACTGCCACGCCGCGGCGATGCCCAGCATGTCGAATCCGGGCGCCAGCTGCGCCACGTCGGGATTGCTGACCGTGATCGGGACGCTGCAGGAGTTCGAGCGACGCATCGGTTGCTCCGGTCCCGGAGTCTCGTCGGCCGGCGCCAAGGCCGGATCCACCGAGGGCGGCTCGATGGCCTGGGCCATCGGCGGAATGTCCGCAAGACCCACCAACAGCATCACCGCGGACACCGCGACGGCGCGGTCGCGCAGCTGACTCAGTTGCGGACCCACACGAACAGTCCTCCCAACCAGGCGCCAAGCACCCCCACCACGATGAACGCCAGCACCTCGAGCCACTCGACGGCCAGCCGAATCCACGGGACGAATTTCGTCTCCGGAACCAGCAGACCGGCGGCCAGCCCGAGTCCGGCGAAAACCGCCACGGCGGCGGCCGGCCACAGAAAGCCGCCGGCGGTATAGCCGGGAGCAGCCAGGGCATATTTGGTGATCCCGGTGAGCACTGCTGCGCAGGCACCGCCGACCAGCGCGATCGCCTGCACTCGGCCGGCGAACCCTCGACCCTGGGTGATGAACAGGCCCGCCACCAGTCCGCACAGGGCCACCGCGCCGCGCTGGTGGGTTGCGCCCGGCGCCAGCACCAGCCAGACCGCAATCGGCAGCGCTGCGGCGACGGCCACGCACATGCCGACCTGTACCGCGTTGATTAACCGTGCCGAGGCAGCGATTGCCGCACCTCGTGCCGAGATGTCGACCAGGTCGTCTTCGTCGTCCTCGCCGTCCTCCGGGGCCACCGGAGACACCGTGTCGATCGGCATGTTGGCGCGACGCGCGAACAGGTCCCGTCCGGTGATCGAGCCGAAGTACGGCGGTCTGACCCGCGCCACCCACAACGCGATCGTCGGCGACATCCGCACCAGGATCAGTACGCCGAGCAGCATGCAGATGCCGATCACCTGCGCGGACACCGAATGCCACATCCTCGCCGCCGCCACCGCCGCGCCAATCCCGGTCGCGGTGACGACCGCGGTGGCCGCCGCGGCCTGAGAGCGCAGCAGGACGCTGAGCGCGATCGCCCCTATCGCCAGGACCGTCAACCCGATCAGCAGGTGGGGCGCCCCCAGCGATCCGGGCGCCGCGCACAACGCTGAGCAGGACAGCGCGATCACCGCCAGCCAGCCGAAGCCACTGAACAGATCGTCGCGCGCGGGCCAGTTACGGCGGACCACCGTTGCCCCCAGCGTCAGCAACCCCCCGAGACCCGCCAGAACCAGCGCGGGCGGCCAGCTGTCGCTGAACGTGCGGGCCCGCACCGCCAGTGCGGCGATGACGACCACCGCCATCGCCGTCAGGCCGATAGCGGTATGGGCCGCGGTCACCGCGGTGACCGGAGCGAACATCCGATCGACCTTGACGTTGAGCAGTCGGGTGACAGTCTGCTCGTCGGCCTTGTGCCCGCACTCCGGGCATTTGATCTCGGGCTGGGTGCCCAACCGCCTGGCCGTTGCGGCCAGGGCACTCGACAACGACTCGTACTGCGGTTCGAACGAGTCGCCGCCCACCACCGGGACCAGCACGAGGGTATCGCCGTCCTGCACGCCCAGATCGTCGAGACTGCGGGTGATATCCAACCGCACCCCGTTGACTTTATGAAGCTCGTAACTTCCGGGCGGCAGCGCGACGCCGTCGAAACCATGGTGTTTCAAATCCTCGTCGAGGAGTTCGACCATCCCCTCGAAGAATTCTTCTACGGGAATTCCGGCGGGAAATACCTGCGATACGAGGTGTTTATCGTAGGCAAGGCTTATCGCGCAGCGTGCTGGAAAGGCGACTTTAGCTGGTGTCGGGGACGTCACCATTACTACCTTTCGGTATCCGGCACGTATTTATCGGCCAAAGCGGCGGTTATTTCAAATAGTCGCAGCCGTGTCTTCTTTTTCACCTCGTTGTGGACGTCGATGATGCCGCCCTTGGCCAGATGAGCGTCATAGGGCATGACCTCGACGGTGGCGCCGGTCTTGCTGAACCGTTCGCTCAGATAGGCGACCGCGGCGCTGTCCTCGGTGGGCGCGGAGTGGTTCAGGATCACCGTCGCGCGTGACACCAGCTCGTGGTAGCCCTGCGCGGCGAGATAGTCCACCGCCCGCAACACCGGACGGGACCGGTCCGCGGTGATTCCGGAGACGAAGACCAGCGTGTCGGTGTTCTCCAGCACCGGTTTCATCACCGGGTGCTCCAGATCGGCCGCGGTGTCGACGATGATCACGTTGTGGGTTCGACGCAACCGCGACAGCACCCCGCTGAACATGGCCGGGACGAGCGGGCGAAGCTGATCCGAGGTGCGATTGCCTGCCAGAACATCCAAGCCGAGGGCGTTTTGGCCCAGGTGTTCGCGGATATCGGAATACCCCTGTACGTCGGTGTCGCTCAGAACGGCCGAGTAGTCCCCGGGTGGGTGCTCGTCGATACGATCGGCCAGCGTCCCGAAACCCGGTACGGCGTCAATCGCTATCACATTTTCGGGCCGACATTCCCGGAAGACGCTGCCGATGGCGGCGCTCATCGTCGTCACGCCGGTGCCGCCCTTTCCCGACACCAGGGTGATGACGTACTGCCGACGGATATGCCGCCGAATTCTATTCCGCAGATCTCGGTAATGACGTTCACGCGGGGATTCGCCCGGGTTGATCACTTTTGCCGACGCCAAATACACCAGTTTGCGCCAGCCCGAGCCGGGCGGAATCTTGCGCGGCGTCGCCAGGTCGGAAATGCGCATGGAGTCCGATACGGAATCCCGGTAGCGGTGGCCGGTTGCCGGATCCCGCCGCCCGGATGCGCCTTCGTCAGGCATATTGTGGCTATTCCATGGGCTTGTCACGTGCGTGATGTTAACACGGTCGTAGATACCTCGTTTACGTCGTTTCTATGTACTGCCGGTAATACTCGATAATGGTGTCCGGGTGAATTCACTGTTACACAACCCGCCGGTGTGAATACCAGTCCGCGCCGGCGGGAAGCCGGCGGATGAGGCGGAGGATCGCCTGGGCGACATCAGCGCGGGTCCCGGGGGAGACGATCTGGTAGCGCCGCCCGCCGTTGTCGATGTTCTCTACACAGACCCGGCCCGCCGGCGTGTCAGAGATCAGTACCGCGGTGTCGCCGATGGCCGTTCGGGCGAGTTCCTCGGGGCCGGCGCCCGGTTGGATCGCGACGATGTTGGCCTGGCCGGACAGCTCCGGGTCGGCGGCCATCATCACTACCTGCTGCTGGTCGATGTCCAGCCGCTGATCCGTTAGATACTTGCGGAGACTGTCCCGGTCACGCACCCGGTCCAGCAGCTCTTTGGTATCCAGGGTGACCGGCTTCAGCTGAGCTGCGTCGGTGACACCGCACAGTCGCTCGATCTGGCCGACGACCAGATCCCCTGCGGCCGCCTGGTCGGTGGCGCTGCCGGCCGGATACAGCCGCACCTCTTGGTCATGTCGCTCCAAGACCACCCACCAGGAGGCGAACCGGCTGATCGAGACCCGCGTCATGTGTTGGGGATCGCCGTACGGCCGGCCGGGGAAGTTCAGCATCAGCAGCAACGCGATGTCGCGTCGCATGATCACCGTGAGCCACTCGCGGATCATCGGATCAACGTGGCCCTGACCGTCGAGAGCGCCGATCTCGGTCAATTCCTCGGCCACCGGATGGCGCAGCGCCCGCTCGGCGGTGTCCAACCGGGGCAGTAGGGGCCGCAAGCCCAGCTCCGGACAGAGTTGTTCGATCCCGGACACGGCTTGCAGCACCCACAGGCCGTCGAGGCTCGTTGTCAGCACGTCATCGCCTTACCCCTGATTCGGAACATCGGAAACGCGAGGTGGGGCACCCGCGCGCCTGTCGCGCAGACACCCCACCTCGTCACCGCTGTCTGGTCGCCACCCCGTGAAGGGCGCCGCGATCACCGGCACCCACGGTGGTGGTCAGAAGAGGCTGTTGATCGTCTGGTCGGTCTGCATGGCCCCTTCCAGGACGGAGCCGATGGTGGAACCGTGCTGGCCGATGGTCTCGATCAGGCCCTGCAGCCCGGAGAGCATCTGCGCCTGGGCGTCGAAGAACCCGGTTGCGCCGTGGCCGGCGAAGTACTCGGTCAGGATCTGGGTCAGCTGCTGGGAGTCAGCGTGGATCTGGTCGAGGGTGCCGGCGCTGCTGATCACGCTGTGGGCCTGGTCGGCGACCGGGCCGGGGTTGTAAGTAATACCGTCACCTAAAGGCATGGGGATCGGTGTCCTTTCGAGTCAGAGAATCAGGGCTTGAGGTTTCCTAGGCGGACTGTCCGCCGAAGAGCGAGTGGAAGGCGTGCTCGGAGTGGGACTCGTGGGATTCCATCAAGGCAGCGGCCTGGTTGAGCCCCTCGGTGAGTCGAGTGCCGCCGATGAGAACCTTCTGCATGTCCTGATGAATCTGGCCGGCGGTGGCATACGAGGCTTTGGAGCCGGCGCCGTCCCACGTCCCGGCACCCAAGATGTTCTCGTGGTCGGCCAGGTACTGGTTGGCGATCGCCTGGGCGTGTTCGATGTGCTGCGCCAACTTCGACGCGGTGTTTCGCATCAGTTCGGGCGTGACGACAATGGCTGCCATCGTTTCCTCCTTGGTTGTAGAGCAACCCCCCGGGTCCGGTGGGAAGTATCTGGCGGTAGTGTATTGGCTTCTCTTAAACGTGTCGATTCACCCTTTGGGCAGTGAAAGCCCAGCTCAGGCGCGGTCATCGACAACTCGTACGGTGTTGGTCCGGTCGGAGGTCCGACCGCTTTGGCCCCTTCCTGCGGCACCGGCAGCGTGCCCAATCGGCATGCCGCCCATCCCGCCAGCGCTGGTGGTGGTTACCCGCTGAGACTCGACGGAACCCAGCGCGCCGCTGGGGCGCAGCCCGACCGGCCGGCCGCCCCCGGATTCGAATGCGCTAACTGGTCGAGTGAACGCCGACACCGGTGCACCGGCGCTGCCCAGACTGCTGCCACCGACACCCACGCCGGGGGTCGCCGTCGCACTGGACAGCATCGCCGAGGCGGGCACCCCGCCGGCCCCGGTCGAGTTCAGGGCGCCGCCGAACACGTTGGGGTTCATGAACATACCCAGCATGGACTGTGCGGGGCCCAGCATCGTCTGGGGCACCTGCGTCAGGGCCTGCGGCGCCTGCATCAGTGACGAACCCATCGACTGCACGGGGCTGAGCAGCGAGCTCATCTCGCCGCCCACGCCCTGGGCGGCCGAGGCGCCCGGCCCGGCCGTGTTGGTTGCGGCAGAGGTGCCCGTGTAGGCGGCACGCATGGCGCCGCCCGCCGCGGTCTGCGATGCGGCTTCGCCGACGGCGCTGGCGGCCGCCGCTGGTGCGGCGGGAGAGGCGCCCATGCCGGCCACTGGCGCGGGAACGGTCAGGCTGGAGGTGAGGGCGGTCAGCGTTGCTCCGTACGACGCACCCACCGCAGCATTGTTAGGCCAGAAAAGCCCGAAGTACTCGTACTCGAGCGAGGCGATCCGCGGTGTCAACGCGCCGAGTACCGTCCAATTGATGCTGTAGTCGGTGGCGGTCTCGATCCGGTTCTCTTCGCACTCCTGCATGGTGCGCATGGTCCCGTACGCAAGCTGGTAGGCCTCGACTGCCGCTGCGACGATCGGGGCTTTCATGTCCACCCAGCCGGCCAGCCCGTGCAGGGCGACGTTGAGCAGGGTCGCGTTGAGCGCCGAGCCCGCCGAACCTGCGCCGATCCAGCCCACCGAGGTCAGCGCGGTGTTCACGGCCGACGCGATCCCGGAGGCGTGATGGGCCGCGCCCAGTGCTGTCCATGCGGCCTCATTGGCCAGCATGGTCGGAAGACCCGCACCGCTCTTGATCAGCATGTCGTTGGCCTCCGGCGGACGGGCAGCCCATCCCGGGTCGGCCATCGGCTAGCCGCCGAGTGCGGCGGTGGCTGCCCGCAGCGCTTCGGTGGCGCTGTAGACACCGGCGGCGGTGGCTTGCGCGCCGGAGAACAACCCGCGCTGGGCCGAATGCTCGGCGACGATGCCGAGGTATTCGGTACCGGACGCCAGCAACGCTGCCTGGAACGCGATCGAGTCAGGGTCGTTGCCCATCGGCAGCACGCCGAGCAGCGCCGGGCTGGCCGAGGAGGCGGCCGCCGCCGTTTCGGCGGTGATTCCCGCCTCGACGCCGGATGACGCTAGGACCGCTTCCGGTTCCACAGATAACATGTTTTCCTCCCGATGCCTCATCGCCGGTGTACCGACGCTGCAGGACGGACTAGATACTAAACCTAAGGGGAGGCCTGCGTCACTTCACCGAAGTGAATGACTGTTACTGCTGCTCGAAGTTGTGAATCATCGAAGACGGCACGCCCACCAGGACGCCTTCCACACCGGAATCGTCGGAGACCAACAGGCCGCGACCGGCCGGCAGGGCTTGGGCGCGAACCGTCCGGCTGACCTTGTTCTGCGGGTCGTTGTCCATGAACAGCACCGGCACTTTGGCGCTGCGCTGGGTCTTGACCCAGGGATCCATCTCCAGCTGTCCGAAGTTGGACGAGTTCCTGGTCGTGAACACGTGCAGCCCGACTTGGCGGCCGCGTTCCATAAGCTTCCACAGGGCGGCACCCACCGGTGGCTTGGCCGGATGGATCTGCGCCGGTCGCAGATCCTGAACGTCGTCGATCAGGATGAAGTGACGCGGGCCCTCCCAGGGTTTGAGCGCGCGCAGTTCTTCCTGACTCAAGCCCTTGGCGGGCAGCCGGGGCAACAGCACCTGCTGCGCCAGCGCGGTCAGCGCCTCGTCGATCTCGTCCTGGTCGTAGGTGTAGGCGTTGATATAGCCGGGTCCCTGCAGGTCGCGCAGCGGCCCGGTCTTGGGGTCGACGATCGTGATCTGGGCTTGTTCCGGGCTGAACCGTGCCATCACGGCTTCGCCGATCGCGGCCAGGGTGGCGCTCTTGCCGCACAGCGCGCGGCCCAGGATCATCATCCCGGGATGTTCGTTCAGGTCGAGCGGTACCGGTAGCAGATCGTGCTGCTCGCCGATCATGAAAGCGATCGACGGAGCGGATTGGGCCGGTGGCCGCTGCGCGACGTCGTAGGCCAGTACCTCCGACAGCGCCACCGCGGGCGGCAGCCGCTTGAGGGTGGCGTGCTTGGCCACGCCGGCCACCTCTGCGACCCGTGTCCCGAGCTCACGGGTGCCCACCCGGGTGCCGTCTGTGCCGGTGAGCTCCGGCACCCCGATGAGCATCTCGTGAAGGGACTCCGTCAGCCCGAATCCGGGGCGATTGACCGTGCGTTTCGCCGCGTCGCGGGCGTCGAGGGAGGCGGTGCCCATCTCGTTCTCGCCGGGGTTCTGCAACCGCAGCTGGATGCGCACGT
>CAYNJD010000025.1:0-18167 GCA_964397355.1 uncultured Mycobacterium sp.
CGCACCATCCACGACCACAAGGTCAACCTGCTGTTCTTCACCGGGGACGCGATGGCGCGCCCGCTGCTGGACGCCCTGCTGGCCGCGCAGGCCGCCGGCGAAGAATACGACCTGTCGTCGCTGTTCCTGCTGGCCTCCACCGCGGCGCTGTTCAGCCCGAGCATCAAGGAGAAGCTGCTCGAGCTGCTGCCCAACCGCATCATCACCGACTCCATCGGGTCTTCCGAGACCGGTTTCGGCGGCACCAGCATCGTTGCCAAAGGCGAGGAGCACACCGGCGGGCCGCGGGTCACCATCGACAAGACCACCGTGGTGCTCGACGACGACGGCAACGAGGTGCAGCCCGGCTCCGGCGTGCGCGGCATCATCGCCAAGCGCGGTCACATCCCGGTCGGCTACTACAAGGACGAGAAGAAGACCGCCGAGACGTTCCGCACCATCAACGGGGTCCGTTACGCCATCCCCGGTGACTACGCACAGGTCGAGGCCGACGGAACCGTGACCATGCTGGGCCGCGGCTCGGTGTCGATCAATTCCGGGGGCGAGAAGATCTACCCCGAGGAGGTCGAGGCCGCCCTCAAGACCCACCCCGACGTGTTCGACGCCCTGGTGGTCGGAGTGCCCGACGCCCGCTACGGCCAGCACGTCGCCGCGGTGGTGCAACCGCGCGGGAACGTCCGGCCGTCGCTGGAGGACATCAACACCTGCGCCCGTACCGAGATCGCCGGCTACAAGGTGCCCCGCAGCCTGTGGTTCGTCGACGAAGTCAAACGCTCGCCGGCCGGCAAGCCCGACTACCGTTGGGCCAAGGAGCAGACTGAGGCGCGCCCCGCCGACGAGGTGCACGCCAAGCATGTGACGGCCGACAACTAGTTTGACCGGTTTTCGCGGTGAGCCGCGCACGCCGACCGGCTGTCCACGCTAGTCTCAGCCGATGCAGCGACTTTCGGGCGTCGACGCGGCCTTCTGGTCGGCCGAAACGGCAGGCTGGCACATGCACATCGGTGGTCTGGCGATCCTGGATCCCAGTCAGGCGTCGAACTACAGCTTCGAGTTGGTCCGCCAACTGCTGATCGAACGACTGCCGCAGCTACCGCAGTTGCGCTGGCGGGTCAGCGGCGCCCCGCTGGGGCTGGACCGGCCGTGGTTCGTCGAGGACGACGAGCTCGACATCGACTTCCACGTGCGGCGTATCGGCGTTCCCGCGCCGGGCGGGCGCCGTGAAGTCGAGGAACTCGTGGGACGGCTGATGTCCTACAAGCTGGACCGCTCGCGGCCGCTGTGGGAAGTGTGGGTGATCGAGGGCGTCAAGGGCGGCCGGGTCGCGACGCTGACCAAGATGCACCACGCGATCGTCGACGGCGTGTCCGGTGCGGGGCTGTCCGAGATCATGCTCGACATCACCCCGGAACCGCGTCCGCCGCAACCGGAAGCGGTCGGTTCACTGACCGGAATCGGCATCCCCAGCTTCGAGCGCCGTGCCATCGGCGCGCTGGTCAACGTCGCCGTCATGACACCGTTTCGCATCGGCCGGCTGCTGCAGCAGACCGTCCGTCAGCAGATCGCCACGATAGGTCTGGGCGTGGCCCGCAAGCCACCGCGTTACTTCGACGCTCCGGTGACCCGGTTCAACGCCAGCGTGTCACCGCACCGGCGGATCACCGCCACCCGGGTCGAACTCGCCCGGGTCAAGGCCGTCAAGGACGCCTACGGCGTGAAGCTCAACGACGTGGTGCTGGCCATGGTCGCCGGTGCCGCGCGGACCTATCTGAGCAAGCGTGGCGAGCTGCCCGACAAGCCACTGGTCGCCCAGATCCCGGTGTCGACCCGCACCGACGACAATCAGGGCGAGATCGGCAACAAGGTCAGCTCGATGACGGTGTCGCTGGCGACCGATCTCGACGGACCTTCCCAGCGGCTCAAGATGATTCACGAGAACACCCAGAGCGCCAAGCAGATGGCCAAGGCGTTGTCGGCGCACCAGATCATGGGACTCACCGACACCACTCCGCCCGGCTTGTTGCAGCTTGCCGCACGCGCCTACACCGCCACCGGGCTGTCGAATCGGCTGGCGCCCATCAACCTCGTCGTCTCCAACGTGCCCGGCCCGTCGTTCCCGCTCTACATGGCCGGCGCGGAACTGGAGTCGCTGGTGCCGCTCGGCCCGCCGGTGCTCGACGTGGCGTTGAACATCACCTGCTTCTCCTACCGCGACTACCTCGACTTCGGGTTCGTGACCACACCGGAGGTCGCCGACGACATCGACGAGATGGCCGACGCGATCGAGCCGGCGCTGGCCGAGTTGGAGAAGGCGGCCAGTCGCGGAAAACCCCGGAGCGGCCGCCGCTGAGCGCTACCGTCCCGGTAGCGCCTGCACCGCGCGGATCATCGGGGTCAGCATCTTCTGCCACACCGGAGCCGAGATCCCCAGCGGCGGATCGAGATTCAGGACCCGTGCGGTGGAGACCGTCTGCGACTCGGTGTATTTGAGGATGCCGTCGGCGCCGTGGCGCCGGCCCACACCGGAGGCCTTCATGCCGCCCATCGGCGCCGCGGTGCTGCCGAAGGCCAGTGCGTAGCCCTCGTCGACGTTGACGGTGCCGGACTTGATCCGGGCGGCGATCGCCTCACCCTCGGACTTGCTGCCGGCCCACACGCTGGCATTCAGGCCGTACTCGGTGTCGTTGGCGCGTGCGATGGCCTCCTCGACGCTGTCGACCGGGTAGATGGAGACCACCGGGCCGAACGTCTCGTTGCGTCCGCACTCCATCTCGTCGGTGACGTCGGTCAGCACGGTCGGCTCGAAGAACAGCGGTCCGATGTCGGGCCGAGGGTTGCCGCCGGCGATGACCTTGGCCCCCTTGGCTTTCGCGTCGTCGACATGGTTCGAGACGGTCTTGATCTGGTCTTCGGAGATCAGGCTGCCCATGTCGGCGGAGAAGTCGTAAGCGCCGGCGAGCTTCATGGCGCGCACCTGTTCGGCGAACTTCGCGGCGAACTCGTCGGCGATCTCGCGTTCGACGTAGACCCGCTCGATCGAGATGCACAACTGCCCGGCGTTGGAGAAGCAGGCACGCGTAGCGGCCTTGGCGACCTCGGACAGGTTCGCGCCCTTGGTGACGATCATCGGGTTCTTGCCGCCCAACTCCGCGGAGAACCCGATCAGCCGGGCACCGCACTGCTCGGCCAGCGAGCGGCCGGTGGCACTGGAACCGGTGAACATCAGGTAGTCGCACTGCTGCACGATCGCGGTGCCCACCACTGAACCCGGGCCGGGTACCACCGCGAACAACTCACGCGGCAGGCCGGCCTGATACAGCAGTTCGGCGTTGGCCAGCGTGCAGTACGGCGTCTGACTGTCCGGCTTGACCACGACCGCGTTGCCGGCCAGCAGCGCCGGGATGGCGTCCGAAATCGACAGTGTCATCGGGTAGTTCCACGGTGAGATAACCCCGACAACCCCCTTGGGGTGGTGGTTGACCACGGTCTTGACGATGCCGGGCAGCAGGCCCTGCACCCGCTTGGACGCCAACAGCTTGGCGGCCTGGCGCGCGT
The DNA here is from genome assembly GCA_964397355.1 of uncultured Mycobacterium sp. Lineage (GTDB taxonomy): Bacteria > Actinomycetota > Actinomycetes > Mycobacteriales > Mycobacteriaceae > Mycobacterium. The sequence continues at coordinate 3,556 of CAYNJD010000025.1, forward strand.
AGTAGCGCGCGTTGAGCATGATGTCGACGATCTCCTCCTGGGCCGCCGAGCGTGCCTTGCCGGTCTCGGCCTGGGCGACGTCCATCAGGAAGTCCCGGTTGGCGATCACCAGATCGCGGTAGCGCTCGATGATCTCGCAGCGCTCCTTGACACTGCGCGCCGCCCACCGGGCCTGCGCGGCTCGGGCTTTGGCGAAGGCCGCCGTCACATCGTCGGCGGTACCGATGGGGATCGTGGTCAGTGCCTTACCGGTGAAGACCTCGTCGATGGTCCTCGACTGCCGGGCGTCGACGTCGTCGATGGCGACCAGGGCGCGCAGCCGGTCGAATTCTGCGGCGGACGGAGCGGGCATGGCTGTCTCCTACTGGCGGGTAACACGTGGTTAGCCGTCAACCTACCCCGCGCAGCGGCCACCCGGTAGGTAGGCGGCATTGGCGCTGAGCCACTCGGTCATCTGGTTGAGCGCGGCCACCCCGGAATCGAAGCTGCCGTCTTTCGGTTCGGCGGCCAGTGCCACCGCGAGCGAGGCGCCGTTCGGGATACCGACGATGCCGAACTGCCGCACCAGATAGCCGCCTGCCGGACCGGGACCCCAGCCACCCTTGGTCGGTGCGCTGACGGTGGCCAGCCCCCAGCGCTGGTCGGGCACCGTGTTCTTCATCAGGCTGACGACGGGTGCGGCAGCGGCCAGGCACGGCAGGTGGGCGGCGAACACCGCCTGGCGGGCCAGCGGCCACTGGGTCTGGCCGAACGCGCTGAACTCGGGCCGGACCCGCCGGGACTCGACCGCGGTGGCGGTATCGCCGCCGGCCCGTAGGACAGCCTGCACCTGTTGGGCGGCCTGGGGTGGCGGTCCGAGCTCGGACCACAGCTGCGCGGCGGCATCATTGTCGGATGCCGTGACGGCCTTGGCGGCCAGCTCCTGCGCGTTCGGGCGGTTGGCGCGGATCGCCGCGATCGCCAGCGGCACCTTGATGGTCGACCAGGCGACTCCGTTCTGCAGCGGGCCGAGGGTGGTGACTCCGTTCTGACCGACCGGGGCGTAGGCGATGCCGATGGTGGCCGGGATGCTGCCGGCGAGCCTCGCGAAGCCGGTCTGCAGCGGCTCGGCGGAGGCGGGAGCGGGCAGGACCAGGGCTAGGACGGCGGCCAGGGCCGCGACCAGTACTCGACGGGCGGCAGGCATTGGCTCAGTATTGCGCGCCGGACAGCCGAAACGGTGGTGGCGCGGCGGGGCTGTGGACAACTGTTATCGTCAGTCCCTTCGACTAGGCTCGCACACATGTTCGAAACGTTGACGGGCGATGCCGGTGCCGCCGATATGTTCGGTCCGACCGCGTCCGCCGACCTGCCGCCCGCTGGGCTGACCGAGCTGATCGCGACGGCTCACCGGATGGAGTCGGTGCTGGTGGCGCGTCGGCTCGGTGCCATCGCCGCACTGCTTCGTCATCACGGCGGTGCCGACCGCTGTGAGTTCGAGCAGGACCATGAGGCCATCACCGGTTATGAGCAGACGTGCGCGCAGGTCTCCGCGCTGATGAACCTGGCTCCCGCGGCGGCCGGCCGTCAGGTGCATTACGCGGCGGTATTGGATGACCGATTGCCCCGGGTGGCTGAACTCTTCGCGCGCGGGCGGGTTGATTGGCGCACCGTGCAGGTGATCATCACTCGTACCGACCTGGTCGACGATGATCTGATCGCCGCGCTCGACGAGCAACTGGCCCGCCGGGCCGGTTGCTGGGTCAGCTGGTCGCGGCAGCGCGTAATCAATGCTGTCGATGCCGCGGTGTTGGCTATCGACCCCGACGCTGCCCGGCAGCGCCGCAAGGACGCCGACCGGAACCGGTATATCTCAGTCTCCGGGGACGGCGACGGGATGGCCGAGATCCGCGGCAAGGTGGGCGCCGCGCAGGGCGCGGCGTTCGACAGGCGTCTCACGCAGCTGGCCAACGGCGTGTGCGCCGATGATCCTCGGACCCTGCAGCAACGCCGCGTGGACGCCTTGGCCGCGTTGGCTGAAGGCCGGCCACTGGCCTGTGGGTGCGGGCGCGCCGACTGTCCGGTGCGTGACGCGGACGCACCGCCGGCAGGGGCGCGAACACGGGTGATTCTCAACGTGGTCGCCACCGCTGACACGGTCGCCGGCGGCAGCGAACGGCCGGGATATCTGGAGGGGTTCGGCGTCATCGACGCCGAGCAGGTGCGCGAGCTGGCCGGCTCCGCCTCTCGCAGGGCTGTAGACGCCTCCGTCGATGCCGCGGCGGCATCGCGCTACCGGCCGTCGCCGGCACTGGCGCGGGCGGTCAGGTGTCGAGACCTGACGTGCCGGTTTCCCGGCTGCCACCGTGGTGCGGCCAGCTGCGATTTGGACCACACCATTCCGTTCAACCACGTCGAGCCCACCGCCGGAGGGCAAACGGTAGCGTCGAACATCAAGTGTCTCTGCCGTTTTCATCACCGCGTGAAAACGTTCGGCGGGTGGTCCGATCGGCAGCTGCAAGACGGCACCGTGATCTGGACCAGTCCCAGCGGTCGCGTGTTCCAGACCGCCCCGGGGATCACCGAGGTGATTCCCGAGCTCGGTGACGCGTTGAGTGCCACCAGTCAGCGCCCGTTGCCGCAGCGCTGCCGCAGCCGGGCTCGGCAACGCGCCGCCCAGGTGGCGCGGACCCGCCGCAACAACCGCGTCCGGCGTGCCGCCAACGAGCGCTACGCCGCCCGGAAGCGGGAGATCGCGGACCGAAAGTGGCGGAACCGGATGCGTGACACGCTGTTTCTGCTCAAAGGCGAGAAGAGCACGAGTCCGTTTTGTTGCTGGATCAACGATCCCCGCGAACCCGAAGAGTTGCCCCCGGATTGGGAACCGCCGCCACCGCCACCACCGCTGCCCGACGATCCGCCCTTTTAGTCGATCCGGAACACCTCGTCGGCGCACTCGATCCCCTCGGCCGACAGCACCCGCTTGAGCACCTTGAACGTCTCGGTGCGCGGCAACTCGGCTGCGATACGCACATACGACGGCCACTGCTTGGGTCCCAAGTCGGGCTGCTCGGCCAAAAACGCACGAAACGTATCCACGTCGAACGACGCACCGTCGGCCAACACCAGCGCGGCCATCACCTGATCGCCCACCGCCGGATCCGGTATCGGATACACCGCAACCTGGGCGACATCATTGTGTCGCAGCAGGATCCGCTCAATCGGTGCGGTGCCCAGGTTCTCGCCGTCCACCCGCATCCAATCCCCGAGTCGGCCGGCGAAGTAGGCGTAGCCGGCTTCGTCGCGGTAGGCCAAATCCCCGGAGTGGTAGATCCCGCCGGCCATCCGCTGCGCCTCGGCATCGGGATCGCGGTAGTAGCCCCGGAATTGGCCACGTCCACTGGTGTTCACCAGTTCGCCCACCACGCCGGGCGGGCACAACTCGCCGGTATCGACATCGATGATCGCGTTCCCGTCGACCAGCGGACCCAGTGCTCCGGGCGGGGTGTCCGGTGTTCGGCCGATGGCCACCCCGCCCTCGGTGGAGCCGAAGGCGTCGATGACGGTGCAGCCGAACCGGTCCGCGAACCGTTCCACGTCCCGCGGTGCCCCCTCGTTGCCGTACAGGATCCGAAGCGGGTTGTCGGCGTCGTCGGGTTGCGGCGGGGTGGCCAGCACATACGACAGCGGCTTGCCGACGTAATTGGCGTAGGTGGCGCCGAAGCGGCGCACATCGGGAATGAACCCGGATGCGGAGAACTTGCGCCGCAACGCGATCGACGCGCCGGCGGCCACCGCCACAGACCAGCCCGCCATCACCGCGTTGGAGTGGAACAGCGGCATCGACAGGTAGCAGACGTCCGAGGGGCCGAGCCCGAACCGCTGCGAGAGCATCACCCCCGGAAACCCGGCCTTCCACTGCGTGCAGCGCACCGCTTTGGGGTCACCACTGGTGCCGGAAGTGAAGATCAGCATGAACAGGTCGTCGGGATCGGCCTCCGGGAAGGTCACCGGGGCGCCGTCGTGACCGGCCAATTCCGCGGCCCACGCCGATGATTCGACGTCGACCGCGCCGGGAACGCCGACATCGGCGGTGTTGTCGGTAAGCACCAGTTGGCAGTCGGCGTGGGCCACGTCGCGCTGCAGCGCCGCTCCCCGGCGGGTCGGGTTCAAGCCCACCGGCACCAGACCGGTCAACGCCGCGGCCACCAGCACCGTCGAGAAGAACGGGGTATTGCCCAGCAGCACACCGACGTGCGGCGGCTTGCCGGGGTCGAGCCGCGCCCGAAGGGCTGCGCCCAGCCGGGCTCCGGCCGCGATATGGTCCCGCCAACTGACGAACGAGTCCTCGAAATGGATGCCGCGGTCGTCGACCTCGGCCAGCGGGGCCAGCAGTCCGGTGACGGTGACGTTCTCCTCGGGTGTCACGGGCGTTGGCATGAGGTCAGGTTAGGGGACGGCCTCAGCGCAGTTTGATGGCGCCGCCGTCGACCATCAGCGTCTGTCCGGTCATGTAGCGGGCGTCGTTACCGGCCAGGAACACCGCGACCCGCCCGATATCGGCTTCCGGGTCGCCGAACCGGCGCATCGGCGTCCCGGCGAGCAGTCGGTCCTCGATGCCGGGGTTGGCCTGCAGGTAGGCCTGCACTCCTTCGGTCAATGCCAGTGGCGAGATGATGTTGACGTTGATTCCGTCGCCGGCCCACTCATTGGCCGCCACCCGGCTGATCGCCCGGATCGCCTCCTTGGCCGCCGCGTAGCTCGCCTGACCGGGCTGGCCGTCGATACCCGCTCCGGAGGCGAAGTTGATGACCGATCCCGCGGTGGCCTTCAACTGCTCGTGGCAGGCCTGCATCAGCCACAGGGTGGGGTAGAAGCCGGTGCCGAACGACAGGTCGAACATGTCCTGCGTGGTCGCCAGCAGGGGTGCCTGCCGGGAGACGTGGGCGTTGTTGACCAGCACGCTCACCGACCCGAACGCCTCGACCGCGGCGTCGCGGATCAGCGGCGCGCTGTCCTTCTCGGCGATGTCGGCTCGCAGATACCGGATGGCAGAACCGAGTTCGGTCTCCAGCGTGCGGCCCGCGTCGTCGTTGATGTCGACGACGAGAACCCGTGCGCCCTCTTTGACGAAAGCGCGTGTGATGCCACGCCCGATGCCGCCGGCACCGCCGGTGACGATCGCGACCTTGCCCGCCAGTCTCATCATTGCCCTCCGCGAAGACCCGAAACCCCGAGCCGCACTAGTCCTGACCGATCAGCCGCTGCATGAAGCGATGCGTGCCGAGCACCACCTTGGCCCGATCGGGGTCGTTGCGTCGCTCCACGTCGGCGCCGTTACCGCCCGCGACGAACACCGGACCGTTCGGCAGCTGCTCCAGGCCCTCCCGGGCGACCTCGGCCGGCTCGGCGACCTTGACTCCGGGCGCGTCGAAGTTCAGCCCGACCCGCTCCATCGCCGGCGTGCGGGTCACGCCCAGCACCAACTCCAGCACGTGCACGTTGTAGTCCCGCAGCTCCAGCCACAGCCCCTCGGCGAAGATCCGGCCGAACGCCTTCACGCCGCCGTAGACGGTGTGGCGCACCGAGCCCAGGTAGCCGGCCATCGATCCGACCAGCAGGATGCCGCCCCGGCGGCGCTCCCGCATGCCGCGGCCGTAGTGCTGCACCAACTTCATCGGGGTGTTGATGTTCAGGTCGATCACGCCCGCGAAGCCGGCCAACTCGCCGTCGAGGAACTCCGCGCTGCAGGTGTTGGCCCCGGCGTTGTAGATCAGCAGCCCGACGGCAAGCCCGGCTGTCGCCTCGATGATGCGGTCGACGGCGGCAGCGTCGGTGAGATCGGCAGCCAGCGTCCGGACTTCGACACCGTGGCCGCGGCATTCGGCGGCGGTGCGCTCCAGCGGTTCGGGTTTGCGTGCGACGAGCACCAGGTTGATTCCGGCGGCGGCCAGCTGGCGGGCGAACTCGGCACCCACGCCCTCGGACCCGCCCGCGATCACCGCCCACGGTCCGTAGGTCGAAAGATCTGTCACGGCGAGCATCATCGCGTGTGCGGAGCATTTCGCCGACGCGTCATCTCGCTGGCTGAGATGCGCCGCGACCGCGGCAGGCCGGCGGTGCTCCAATATGCCGATGAACGATTTCGAGACTTTTGCCACCATCGAGGCGGTCAAGCAGGTCAAGTACCGCTACCTGCGGGCACTGGACACCAAGCACTGGGACGACTTCGCCACGACGCTGGCCGAGGATGTCACCGCCGACTACGGCAAGTCGATGGGCACCGAACACAAGTTCACCGACCGCGACTCCCTGGTGGACTTCATGCGGTCCTCGCTGCCGGCCAACGTGCTCAGCGAACACCGGGTCAACCACCCCGAGATCACCGTGACCGGACCCGACACCGCGACCGGAATCTGGTACCTGCAGGACCGGGTGATCATGCCCGACTACGACCTGATGCTGATCGGCGCGGCGTTCTATCACGACCGGTACCGCCGCACCGCCGACGGCTGGAAGATCAGCGAAACCGGCTATCAACGCACCTATGACGCCACCCTGCCGCTGTCGGATATCCGCGGTTTCAAGGTGACGCCGGGGGACGCGCTGCACTGTTAGATTCGAGGAATGGCGACGGCGAACGACGCTCCCGCCGCCGACGGGCAAGAGCTGACTCCACCGTCGATGGTGGAACGCGTGACGCTCATCCTCGACGCCTTCGAGCAGCGGCCGACGGCGCGGCTCAACCTCGACGACGTCGTTGCACGCACCGGCCTGCCCCGGTCGACCACTCATCGGATTCTGGGTCAGCTCGTCGGGTTGCAGTGGCTCCAGTACAGCGGAGCCCGATACGGTCTCGGGCCGCGGGCGCTGGGCCTGGGCGGTCGGGACGGGCTGCACGGCGAGATCCGCAAGGCGGCCGCCGAACACCTGCACCAACTGCACCTTCGCACCGGTCTGGTGGTGCACCTGGCCGCCCTGGAAGGCACAGACGAGGTGTATCTGGACAAGATCGGCGGCCCGTTCGCCGCAACGCTCCCGTCGAAGATCGGCGGCCGGCATCGCGCCTACCTGACCACCGGCGGCCGCGCGATGCTGGCATGGCTGCCGCCCGAGGAGGTTGACGCCCGCTACGAGCGCCTGCTGGGCCGCGATGCCGGCGACGGGCGTTGGGATCTGGCCGGCCTGCACGCCGAGTTGGCGCGAATCCGGCGGGCGCACGGAATCTCCATCGACCGCGGCGACCAGACCCGCAGACTCGTCGGGGTGGAGTTGCCCAGCGTTGCGGCAGCCATCCACAACGCCGACGGCCCGGTAGCGGCGATCTGCATCGCCGGTGCGGCGAACTCGGTGCCCATCGAACGGGTGGTGCCCTTGGTCGCCGACGCGGCGGCCCGGACCTCGCGGGCGCTGGGCTGAAGCGCGCGGTTTCATACCGTCCCGCTGACCGGTATCGGTGGTTGTCGCCGGACGGCGACGCGGCGACACTTGCGGCCGTGGCCAGTGTCGAGACTCCGGACCCGTTCTCTCCGACCATGTTGGGGCCGGTGCGGCTGCGCAACCGGATCATCAAGGCTGCGACATCAGAGGGCCGTTCGCCGAAAGGTCTGGTGACCGACGAGCTGATCGACTTCCATCGCCGCTACGTCGACGGCGGGGTGGGGATGACCACGCTGGCCTACTGCTGCGTTGCCCCGGAGGGCGCCAGCGCCCCCGGCCAGATCCTGATGAGCGACAAGGCGATACCGGGGCTCAAGAGGTTCACCGACGCCATGCACGACGGTGGAGCGGCGGTCTCGGCCCAGCTCGGCCATGCCGGCGTGGTGGCCTCCAAGCAGATCACCGGCCACACCCCGATGGCGCCGAGCCGCTTTGTCAATCCGTCGAGCCTGCAGTACTGCCGCCAGATCAGCACCTCGGAGATCGCCCGCGTCGTCGACCAGTTCGGTGCGGCCGCCGCGGTCGCAGCCGAATCCGGATTCGACGCGGTCGAACTGCACTTCGGCCACCTGTATCTGCCGAGCTCGTTTCTGAGCCCGAAACTCAACCGGCGCAAGGACGCCTACGGTGGCAGCATCGACAACCGCAGCCGGTTCGTCCGCGAGATCGCCCAGCGGGTCCGGGAAGTCGTCGGCGAGCAGATGGCGGTGATCGCCAAGATCAGCATGGACGACGGTATTCGCGGCAGCATCTGGCTTGCCGAGTCGCTGCGCACCGCGCAGCTGCTGGACGCCGACGCCAACCTCGACGCCATCGAGCTGACTCAGGGGTCTTCGGTGTACAAGCCGATGTATCTGTTCCGGGGTGAGGTCCCGGTCGACGAGTTCGCCGCGGTGATGCCCGAACCGCTCAAGACCGGGGTGCGGTTGCTCGGCAAGAAGATGATGGGACAGTACCCCTACGAAGACCTCTACATGCTGGAGTCGGCGCGTCAGTTCGTCCCGCTGATGCGCAACACCAAGCTGGTGCTGCTTGGCGGGATCACCAACCACACTCATATGCTGACCGGGCTGCGGGAAGGCTTCGACTACCTGGCGATGGGCCGGGCACTGCTGCGCGAGCCGGACCTGCTCCGCCGCATCCAGAACGATCAGACCGTCGAAAGCCGCTGCAACCACTGCAACAAGTGCATGGTCACGGTGTTCGGGCGTACCCACTGCGTGCTCGACCCCGAGCAGCGCTACCCCGGCAGTCCTGACGCCACCGGCTTTGCGGCGGCGCGGCGAGAATCGGTAGGGCCGGGCGGCTAGACCGGGGTGTCTGCCAGCTCGCGGCCGATGGTCAGCAGCTGCCCGGTGGCACCGCCGAGCGCGAACTCGGTCTGCTTGGCGGCCAGGAAGTAGCGGTGGATCGGGTGGTCGATGTCGATGCCGACCCCGCCGTGGATGTGAACGATGCTGTGCGCCACCCGATGTCCGGCCTCAGCCGCCCAGAACGCGGCGGTGGCCACCTCATTGGCCGCCGGCAGCCCTTCGCCGACCCGCCAGGCCGCCTGGGTCAGGGTGAGCCGCAGGCCCTTGACGTCGATGTAGCCGTCGGCCAGCCGCTGCGCCACGGCCTGGAAACTGCCGATCGGCTTGTCGAACTGCTCGCGTTCGCGGGCGTATTCGGCGGTCAGCGCCAGGCCGCGCTCCAGCACCCCCAACTGGTAGGCGCTGCGGCCCAGCGCTGCCAGGCTGGTCAGGTGGTCGAGCGCCTCGGCCCCGCCGACGCGGCGGCCGGCGTCCAGCTCGGTCCCGGACAGCTCGAGGTGTCCGACACTGCCCAGGCCGGTGGTGGCCAGCGGGGTCACGCTCACGCCGGGATCGGCGGCAGCCACCAGGAAAACCCCGGTGCCGGAATCGGTTTCGGCCGGCACCAGGAAGGCGTCGGCCACCGGTGCGAACGGAACCTGGGTACGGGTGCCGGTGAGCCGGAACCCGGCGTCGCTACCGACGGCCCGGACCGGGCCCTCGCCCATGTCGCCGTCGAGCGCGGCGGTGAGGATCTGCTCGCCGGCGACGGCCGGTGCGCCCCAGGCCTGCTGCAGGTCGGCGGAACCGAACTTCGCCAGCGTCTCGGCGCCCAGCACCACCGACTCCAGGTACGGCACCGCGGCCAGTTGCCGGCCCAGCGCGGTCAGGATCGCCACCTGCTCCAGCACGCCGAACCCGCCGCCGCCCAGCGTCTCGCTCGCCGCGCTGGACACCACGTCGGCGTCGATGAGCTTGCGCCACAGGCCGGCATCGAAGCGCTGGTCCAGCCCGTCCAGTTCGCGCTGGTGCTCCGGGGTGCACACCGCATCCACGATGGTGCCGACCAGACCCGAAAGATCGTCTGCGGCTTCGGTGGTGGTGAAGTCCATGAGTCCTACTCCAAATCCTCGTGTCGGGTCAGCGGTTGCGGGGCAGGCCCAGTGCCACCATGCCGATGATGTCGCGCTGCACCTCGTTGGTGCCGCCGCCGAAGGTCAGGATCAGGCACGCCCGGTGCATCCGCTCCACCCGGCCGCGCAGCAGCGCGCCGGGGGAGTCCTGGCGCACGGTGGCCGCGGTGCCGAGCACCTCCATCAGCAGCCGGTAGGCCTCGGTCGCCAGCTCGGTGCCGAACACCTTGGCCGCCGATGCGTCCGCCGGCGACGGCGAGGCGCTGTCGGATGAGGCCAGCTCCCAGTTGATCAGCTTGAGCACCTCGGCCTTGGCGAGCACCCGGGCCAGGTTGAGCTGCACCCACTGCGAGTCGATGATCCGGTTGCCGTGGCTGTCCTTGGTGTGCTGCGCCCACTCGCGCACCTCGTCGAGCGCCACGAAGATCGGCTGCGCCGACACCAGGGCCACCCGCTCGTGGTTGAGCTGGTTGGTCACCAGCTTCCAGCCCGCGTTCTCCTCGCCGACCAGGTTGCTCACCGGCACCCGCACGTCTTGGTAATAGGTGGCGCTGGTGTCCGGGCCGGCCATGGTGTGCACCGGCGTCCAGGAAAAGCCCTCGGCGGTGGTGGGAACGATCAGCATCGAGATCCCGCGATGCTTCTTGGCCTCCGGGTTGGTCCGCGCCGCCAGCCACACGTAGTCGGCGTAGGCGATCAGCGACGTCCACATCTTCTGGCCGTTGATCACGTAGTCGTCGCCGTCGCGGACCGCGGTGGTGCGCAGCGAGGCCAGATCGGTGCCGGCGCCCGGCTCGGAGTAGCCGATCGCGAAGTGCAGCTCGCCGGCGGCGATGCGGGGCAGGAAGAACTTCTTCTGCTCCTCGGTGCCGAAAGCCATGATCGTCGGGGCGACGCTGTTGATGGTCAAGAACGGCACCGGGGCGCCGGCGATCGCGGCCTCGTCGGTGAAGATCAGCTGATCCATCGCCGAGCGCGCCTGCCCGCCGTACTCCTCGGGCCAGCTCAGCGTCAGCCAACCGTCGTGACCCATCTGGGCGACGGTCTCGCGGTAGACGTTGCCGGTGCCGTACTCGCCCTGCGTCGAGCTCAGCGCCTCCCGACGCTCCGGGGTCATCAGGGTGGTGAAGTACGACCGCAGTTCCCGACGCAGCTCTTCTTGGGCGGGTGTGTAGCTGATCTGCATCGGGTGCGTCCTTCGCTGGTGATCGGTGTCACGATAGGATTCTGTTCGACAGCTCGTTGTAACACGTTCTAGTCGCGGGGTTCAACAAGGGTCCAAGGTCCTCTGGCGCGCCGTGCGGGAGAGCTGTTGGATCGTAGATTGTCAGTAGCGGACAATGACGGTCGGAAATGTCCGGCCGGCACACGTTTTTTACAGGAGAATGCGATGCGAGTTGAGGTGGATCTGGATCGTTGCGAGGGCAACGCGATTTGCGTCGGAATCGACCCCGAGCTGTTCGAACTCAACGACGACGAGCAGTGCAACGTGCTGATGGCGCCGGTTCCGGCTGACCGGGAAGCTCACGCCATGCAGGCCATCGCCGAATGCCCCCGGGCCGCCCTGCGCCGGGTCGAGGACTAACCTGCCACCGGCAGACGACTAGAGGCATTCATAACCGCCGGCGACGAATCGCGCCGGCGATGAACAGGAGTGGCGTACATGAGCGCGAATGACAACGCGATCGAGCTGTCCGGGAAGGTCGCGGTGGTCACCGGTGCGGCGGCCGGCCTGGGTCGGGCGGAGGCGATCGGGCTGGCCCGTTCCGGGGCGACCGTGGTGGTCAACGACATCGCGTCGGCGCTGGAGTCCTCCGACGTGATCGACGAGATCGCCGCGGCCGGTGGCAAGGGTGTGCCGGTGGCCGGCGACATCAGCCAGCGGTCCACCGCCGACGAACTGATCAGCACCGCCGACGGACTGGGCGGGCTGAGCATCGTCGTCAACAACGCCGGGATCACCCGGGACCGGATGCTGTTCAACATGTCCGACGACGACTTCGACGCCGTGATCGCGGTGCACCTGCGCGGGCACTTCCTGCTGACCCGCAACGCGGCGGCCTATTGGCGGCAGAAGGCCAAGGAGTCTGAAGGGACGGTGTACGGCCGCATCGTCAACACGTCGTCGGAGGCCGGCTTGATGGGGCCGGTCGGGCAGGCCAACTACGGCGCGGCCAAGGCGGGCATCACCGCGCTGACGCTCTCGGCCAGCCGGGCGCTGGGCCGCTACGGTGTCACCGCCAACGCGATCTGCCCGCGGGCCCGCACCGCGATGACCGCCGACGTGTTCGGCGACGCCCCGGACGTCACGGCCGGTGAAGTCGATCCATTGTCGCCCGAACACGTGGTCACCCTGGTGCGGTTCCTGGCCTCCCCGGCATCGGCATCGGTCAGCGGGCAGGTCTTCGTCGTCTACGGACCTGAGGTAATGCTGATGGCCGCGCCGACGATCGAACGGAAGTTCAGCGCCGACGGCCCGGCCTGGGATTCGGCCGGGTTGTCGGACACGCTGGCTCAATACTTCGCCGGCCGCGATCCAGGCCGTACCTTTTCGGCCTCAGAGCTGATGGACGCCGGTTAGAAACCGATTAGAACGCGTTTCAGCGAGGCGTGGGTCACAATCGGTTCTGACCAGCGTAAATAATCGATTTGATTCCGCTAAACGTGTCCTTTGACACTGCGAACGTGTTCTAGTTAGTATGATCCGGCTCACGCGCAGCGGCGTGTGAATCACGCGAACGACACCGGTCAGACGACGTTGCCGGATACAGTTTTGCGACCAGCGGGACCCGGTTGCCCGATCTGAGGGGAAGGACGTGCCTTGATCGAACAGCTCACGGTTCCGGCCCGGGCCGTGGGCGGCTTCGTAGAGATGTCGATCGAGACTTTCCGGGGGATGTTCCGCCGGCCATTCCAATACCGTGAGTTCCTCGACCAGACCTGGATGATCGCGCGGGTGTCGCTGGTGCCAACGCTGCTGGTGGCGATCCCGTTCACCGTGCTGGTGGCTTTCACCCTCAACATCCTGCTGCGCGAGATCGGCGCCGCCGACCTGTCCGGCGCCGGGACCGCATTCGGCACCATCACCCAGCTGGGCCCGGTGGTCACCGTGCTGGTGGTGGCCGGCGCCGGCGCCACCGCGATCTGTGCCGACCTGGGCGCACGCACCATCCGCGAAGAGATCGACGCGATGCGGGTGCTGGGCATCGACCCGATCCAACGGCTGGTGGTGCCGCGCGCGCTGGCGTCGACGTTCGTCGCGCTGCTGCTCAACGGGCTGGTCTGCGCGATCGGCTTGGTCGGCGGCTACGTGTTCTCGGTCTTCCTGCAGGGCGTCAACCCGGGCGCGTTCATCAACGGGCTAACGGTGCTCACCGGGCTCGGGGAGCTGATCATGGCCGAGGTCAAGGCGTTGCTGTTCGGCACCGCCGCCGGGCTCATCGGCTGCTACCGGGGGCTGACCGCCAAGGGCGGACCGCAGGGCGTCGGCAACGCGGTCAACGAGACCGTCGTCTACGCCTTCATCTGTCTGTTCGTCATCAACGTCGTCATGACCGCGATCAGCGTGCGGGTGCTGGTCAAATGAGTTACGACGCCACGCTCCGGTTCCGGCGGATGTTCCGCTGGGTGCCCTCGGCCGTCGACAACTTCGGCGAACAGGCGCTGTTCTACGCCGAGTCGATCCGCTACGTCCCGAACGCGCTGACCAAATACCGCAAGGAAACCGTCCGGCTGATCGCCGAGATCACCATGGGCACCGGCGCGCTGGCGATCATCGGCGGCACAGTCGGGGTGGCCACCTTCCTGACGCTGGCGTCCGGCGGGGTGATCGCGGTCCAGGGCTTCTCCTCGCTGGGCAACATCGGCATCGAGGCGCTGACCGGCTTCTTGTCGGCGTTCCTCAACGTGCGCATCGTGGCACCCGTGGTCGCCGGCATCGCGCTGGCCGCGACCATCGGCGCGGGCACCACCGCCCAACTCGGCGCCATGCGGGTCGCCGAGGAGATCGACGCTGTCGAATCGATGGCGGTGCATGCGGTGTCCTACCTGGTGTCCACCCGGCTGGTGGCCGGCCTGATCGCCATCATCCCGCTGTACTCACTGTCGGTGCTGGCGGCGTTCTTCGCGGCCCGCTCCACCACGGTGTTCGTCAACTCGCAGTCACCGGGTCTCTACGACCACTACTTCGACACCTTCTTGATCCCGACCGATCTGCTGTGGTCCTTCCTGCAGGCGATCATCATGTCGATCGCGGTGATGCTGGTGCACACCAACTACGGCTTCAACGCGGCCGGCGGCCCGGTCGGTGTCGGCATCGCGGTGGGTCAGGCGGTGCGCACGTCGCTGGTGGTCGTGGTGGTCATTACGTTGTTCGTTTCACTTGCCGTCTACGGCGGGTCCGGTAACTTCAATCTCTCGGGATAGCAAGGGAAATGCAAGAGCAAACGGGATCGAGGCGTACCCAGGTGCGGATTGCCGCGGCAATCCTGGGTCTGATCCTGCTCGCCGGCACCGCGTTCACCTATCTGTCCTATATCGCCGTCTTCACCCCCACCGACAAGGTCACCGTCACCTCGCCGCGTGCCGGCCTGGTGATGGAGCAGGACGCCAAGGTCAAATACCGCGGCATCCAGGTCGGCAAGGTCAAGGCGATCCAGTACCAGGGCGGCCAGGCCAAGCTCACCCTGGCCATGGACAGCGCGGCGATGCGCCACATCCCGTCGAACGCCGCCGTGCACATCGCCAGCAACACCATCTTCGGAGCCAA
>CAYNJD010000026.1:0-18058 GCA_964397355.1 uncultured Mycobacterium sp.
GGATGACGCACAGCGTCGGCCGTGGCCCGTCATCGTGGCGCCAATGCTGGAACCGTGCGATGTTGTTGCGGCTCAGCGCACGCCACGCCTCCCGCATCGCCGGGTGGATCGCTTCGAAACCGCTGTGGAACGCCACGTTCTCCACGGTGCCGCGCGCCACCCGCTCGGCAAGCGGATTGGCTCGCCGCGCCGCGATCCGGGGCAGCGCGGTCGGTGCCGGAAACGAACGGACCGGATCGTGTTCGGCGGCGAGTTCGGCATAGAATTCCAGCCGTTGCCGTTCGCGGCGCGACTGGTCGCGACCGACCGCGGTGGTCAGCACCGACGGAATCATCGCCGCCGCCACGATGGAGGCGACTGCGGTGCGCAAGCCGAGGTCGGCCACCGCCGATGCGTCGACGATCAGCTTCTCCCGTAGTGACAATTCACTGCGGTCCGGCAGGCCGTGTTCGTCGGCGTCGGCACCCGGAACGTCGGGGATCAACAGGGGAGGATCGACCGGATTGGTGTCGGAAGTCATAGCGGTGATGGTAATCCGCGTCGGCCCATCCGCCGGGTCATGCGTCGTCGATCGCGAACAGCCGCGCCGCATTGTCGTGGAAAACCCCGCGCAGCCAGCCGTCGTCGACGCCGGGAACCGCGGTGACGGCCGCCAGCGCGTCGTGATAGCCGTACGGGATGTTCGGAAAGTCGCTGCCGAACACGATCCGTTCACCGGCGGCGCGCAGCCGCGGCTGTTCGACGGCGGGAAACGGCATGAGGTCATCGACGAACGCGGTGAAGGCCATTGTGGTGTCGAGGTGCACGGCGAGTGAATCCAGGCAGATGTCGAGGAATTCGCCGTACTCCGGCATGCCCATGTGCGCGACGATCAACGTCAGGCGCGGGTGGCGACGCAGCAGCCGGCGAATCGGCTCGGGTCCGGTGAACCGGCCGGGCTGCGGGCCCGAGCCGCAGTGGATGACGACCGGGGTGGCGGAATCCGCGATCACGCCCCAAACATCGTCGAGCAGTGGATCATTCGGGTCATAGTCGCCGACCTGGATGTGTGCCTTGAAAACCCGGGTCCCGGCGTCGATGGCCGCGCTGACGTAGCCGGTCGCGGCGGGCTCGGGGTAGAAGGTCGCGGTGGCCAGGCAATCCGGTGTGTCGCCGGCGAATTGGGCCGACCACTGGTTCAGCCAGGCGGCCATCTCCGGCTTGTGCGGATAGACCAGCGAGGTGAATCGGCGAACCCCGAACGCCCGCAGCGTCTCGACGCGGCGGGCCTCGTCGGTGCGGTAGGTGATGGGCCAACTGCGTCCCAGCATCGGGCCGGCCGAATCGAAGTAGTTCCATACCTTGTCCATCACCGGCTTCGGCATGAAATGGGTATGGACGTCGATGATGCCCGGCAGCCCGAGCGCGGACCAGACCCGCCGGACCGCGTGGGCCTCATCGTCCGGGATCACGGCTGATCCCAGCTGTTCTCGGAGACGAACTCACTCAGCGGCCGCCGGTATGCCCAGTCGTCCAGTTCCAGCGCCGGCCGGTCCGGGAACTGCGGAACCGGGCCCAGACACAGGATCGCCACCGGCTCGGCGTCGGCCGGCATGCCCAGCAGGTCGGCCAGTGGCCGAGGCTCGAACAGCGACACCCAACCCATGCCCAGCCCTTCGGCGCGGGCGGCCAGCCACAGGTTCTGAATGGCACACGACACCGACGCCAGATCCATCTGCGGCATGGTGCGGCGACCGAAGACGTGCGCCTGCCGGCCTTCGCGCAACGCCACCACCAACAGTTCGGCGCAGTCCCGGATGCCCTCCACCTTCAGCGCCAGGAACTCCTGTTCGCGCTCCCCGAGGGCGCGCGCGGTGCGACGGCGTTCCTCGTCGACCAGGGCGTGAATGCGTCGCCGCAGGCACTCGTCGGTGATGCGGACGAACCGCCACGGCTGCATCAGCCCCACACTGGGTGCCGCGTGGGCCGCCGCCAACAGTCGCGCCAGCACGTCGGTGTCGACACGGCTGTCGGGCACGAAGCGGCGCATGTCGCGGCGTTCGGCGATCACCCGATATACGGCTTGGCGCTCCTGGGCGCTGAAGGAAGGATCGGCCACGCGATCATGGTAGGAGCCACAGGAAGGAACGCCCGCCATGAAACCTCCGGAACTGCCCGCCGCCGAAAGCCGGGTCTTCGGCGAACCGCACCAGACCCCCGACGGCACCACGGTGATCACCGCCGCCCGCGTTCGCGGCGACGACTCCGCGGTGACCGCGACGCCGCTCGGTGTGGTGGTGATCCGCGGTGACCGCGCCAAATGGGTGGCCGCCGTCAACGCGGACCGGATCGCGCTGGTGGGGGTGCTCACCGGCCTGGTGTCGGCGGTGATCGCATCCCTGGCGGTGCTGCGCCGCCCGCCCTGGCCGGACCTGCGGGGCAACGGAGGCGATCGGGACTCATGACGGCTTCGGTCGTGCGTTCCGCGGTGCTGTCCTCGGTCGCGGCCGCGGTGGCGGTCTATGCGCTGATGCTGCTCGGCTACCTGCAGGGCTGGGGCTGGCTGGCCGCCGTCGACGCCGCCGCGCTGGATAAGAGCTACGACGTCGGGACCGAACACCCGGCCTGGGTGCGGTTCTGGGAGGTGTTGACCACGGTCTTCGGGCCGGATGTGTTCCGGTCGCTGGGCATGGTCGCGGCCGTGGTGGCGCTGGTCCGGCGACGGTGGCGGGCGGCGCTGTTCCTGCTGGTGGCGGTGGAGACCAGCGGCATACTCACCCAGCTGGCCAAGGATTCGGTCGACCGGCCCCGCCCGGCGACCGCACTGGCCGCGGCATCGTCGTCGTCGTTTCCGTCCGGGCACGCGCTGGGGGTGACGGTCGGGGTCGGGGCACTGTTGGTGCTCGCGCTGCCGCTGCTGCGGCGCCATGCCCGGATCGCGGCGGTGTGCGCCGGCGCACTGGTGGTGGCCGCGGTCGGCGTGTCCCGGGTGATTCTGGTGGTGCACCATCCCTCGGATGTGGTGGCCGGCTGGGCGCTGGGCTGGGCGTATCTGGCGGTGTGGGCGGTGTTGCTCAGGCCGTGGGAGGTTGACCGGTCGTCGGCCGGCACCGCAGAATGATCTTGATGAACAGCTCTGGCGCCGACCCGGTGGGTGCACTTGTCTGCTCCCGCAAGGGCTGCAGCGCAGACGCCACGTTCGGCATGCTGTGGAACAACCCGAAGCTGCACACGCCGGAGCGTCGCAAGGTCTGGCTGACGTGTCCGGAGCACCGGGAGTACTTCCGTGGCTACCTGTCGTCGCGCGGGCTGCTCAAAGGCGAGGCGCCGGTCGAGGAGCTGGAGCGCCGGCCCGAACCTTAGAGCCCGGCGCGCCGTCGCCGGTGTTTGACCCGTCCGCGGCATGCGCCGATGATGAGTCAATGCGCCGACTGCTGAGCCTGTTCTGCGCTGCCGTGTGCACGGCCGGCACGGCGCTGACCGCGGCGCCGGGCGCCCAAGCCGATGTCAACCCCTGGTTCGCCCGCAACGTGGGCAACGCCAGCCAGGTGATTTCCGTTGTCGGAGTTGGCGGTTCGGACGCCAAAATGGATGTGTACCAGCGAAGTGCGACGGGTTGGCAACCGGTCGCGGCCGGGATACCCGCCCACGTCGGCTCGGCCGGAATGGCGCAGAAGGCCAAAAGCGGCTATCCGGCAACGCCGATGGGCGTCTTCACACTGCCGTATGCGTTCGGCACCGCGCCGAATCCCGGTGGGGGACTTCAGTATGTTCAGGTCGGTCCGGACCACTGGTGGAACGGCGACGACCACAGCCCGACGTTCAACACCATGCAGGTCTGCAAGAAAGCGCAGTGCCCGTTCGACACCAGCGAGAGTGAGAATCTCGAGATCCCGCAGTACAAGCACGCGGTGGTGATGGGCGTCAACACCGCCCGCACCCCGGGTGACGGCGCCGCGTTCTTCTTTCACACCACCGACGGCGGCCCGACCGCGGGCTGTGTCGCCATCGACGACGCCAAGCTGGTGCAGATCATCCAGTGGCTGCGCCCCGGCGCGGTGATGGCGATCGCGCAGTAGTTCAGCTCGCGGCGCAGTACGTCGCCTGGGCGATGCCGACGAACTGGGACGCCTTGGTCAGCGTCAGGCTCGGGTTGGCGTTCTTCACACCCTTGGCGGCCTGGTTGACGCTGTGTCCCTCGGCCAGATACCGGCAGACCGCCTGGCCACCGGCCACAGCGTCGTCGGGGCTCGGGTAGGAGATGCCCATGTTGTCCAGTGCGCCGAGAAACCCGGTGTCGCCGGGTTCGGCGGCGGCCGGTGCGGCCAGGCCCAGCATTCCGGCCATCGCGATCACGGCCAACACGGATCTGTGCGGCGTCATGGTTCCTCCGTCCACCGTATCTAGTTGGGGCAGAACGCCGATTGGGCGAACACCACGAACCGGGCGGCGTTCTTGACCGACAGGCTGCGGTTGGAGATCTTCAGGGCACGCGCGGCGGAATTCGCCGGATGCCCGGCGTGCAGGTAGTCGCAGACCTGGCGGCCGACGGCGACGGCCTCTTGCGGGTCGGTGTATTCGATGCCCGCCTGGTCGACCGCGTTGAGGAACATGGTGTCCGGGTCGGTATCGGCCTGCGCCGGTGCGGCCAGGCCCACCATCACGGCGGCCCCGGCCGACATCATCATCCATCGCGCGTGCTTCACAGTGCCGTCAGCTTCGCCGCCCTTGATTAATCAACCACAGCGGCAAAATGAATGTCAGATGAACACCAGCTGACCGGTGCGAAACGATTGCGACCTGCAAGTGGCTGCGCTGACAACAGTTCACCGACGCGCAACCGTAATGACCATGTCGTCGTAACCTCCGGTTCACCTGATAGGCGTTGCGTAATCGCCGGATAACCGTCTGATAACCGCCGAAGACATCCGGCGCCGAGCGAGGAGACCGATGTACCTGGACTACGGGGTGCTGCCTCCGGAGATCAACTCCGGACGCATGTACACCGGTCCCGGATCCGGCTCGATGCTGACCGCCGCCGCCGAGTGGGAGCAGCTGGCCGCCGAACTGCACAGCGCGGCTGCCGCCTACGACTCGGTGACGTCCGGTTTGGCCACCGGGCCGTGGAGCGGTCCCGCGGCCACCGCGATGGCCGCCGCCGCCCAGCCGTACGTGACCTGGCTGCGCGGCACCGGCACCCAGGCCGAGCAGACCGCGCGCCAGGCGGTGGCCGCGGCGGCGGCCTACGCGACGGCGGTGGCCGGAGTGGTGCCCCCGGCGGTGATCACCGCCAATCGGGCGCTGCTGAATCAGCTGGTCGCGACGAACTTCTTCGGGCAGAACTCCCCGGCGATCGGCGAAGCCGAGCGGCAGTACGCCGAGATGTGGGCGCAAGACGCCGCCGTGATGTATCGCTACGCCGCCTCCTCGGCGGCCGCATCCGCATTGACCGTGTTCAGCCGGCCGCCGCAGACCACCAACGCGTCCGGGCAGGCGGCCCAGTCCGCCGCGGTCGCCCAGGCGACGACCGCCGGGGCCGGTACCGGTGCCAACAACGCGCTGTCGACGGTGACCTCGGCGGTCGGCCAGGTGTCGCCGTTCACCGGACTGGCCACCCAGGGCATGAGCGCCGCGATGACGAGTTGGTCCGGCACCGCGAACATGCTCAGCAACATCAACAACGGCATCGGTCTGGCCGCCTTCACCGCCGAGAACCCCGGCGGCCTGGCCGAGATATTCAACCCGCCGTTCCTCGGGCCGGCCGGCCTGGGGCTGGGCGGGCTGAACCCGGGGGGAGCCAACCTGGGCGGAGCCGGGCTGTCGGCGAGCGCGGGCAGCGCCCTCAAGATCGCGGGGCTGTCGGTGCCGCACGCCTGGGCGATGCCGGCCACCCTCGCGTCGGCCGCCGCCCCGGTCGGTACAGCGGTGCCTGCGGCCGGCGCACCGGCGCCTCCGGGAACGGCATTCGGCGAGACCATGCTCGGTACCCTGGCCGGCCGCGGTCTGGGCGCCGCGACCGCCCGGGCCAACTCGAATCGTCGCACCGTGGTGCCCCGACCGCCGGCCGCGGGCTGAGTCGAACCGACATGGATTTCGCGCTGCTGCCCCCGGAGATCAACTCCGGGCGGATGTATTCCGGACCGGGCGCAGCACCGATGCTCGCGGCGGCGGCGGCCTGGGACGCGCTGGCCGCCGACCTGGAGTCGGCCGCCGTCGGCTGCGCGGACGTGGTGTCGAGCCTGATCGGCCACGACTGGTCTGGCCAGTCGTCCGTGGCGATGGCCAACGCGTCGGCCCCCTACGTGGCATGGCTGCAGGGCAGTTGCGCGAAAGCCGAACAGACCGCGATGCAGGCGAAGACGATCGCCGCGGCCTACGAGACCGCGTTCGCCGCGACGGTTCCGCCGGCGGAGGTGGCTGCCAACCGTGCGCTGCTGGCGGCGCTGGTCGCCACCAATTTCTTCGGGCAGAACACCCCTGCCATCGCCGCGACCGAGGCCCAGTACGCCGAGATGTGGGCGCAGGACGCCGTGGCGATGTACAGCTACGCGGCGGCGGCGTCGACGGCAACCGCGCTGCCGACGTTCGAGCGGGCGCCGCAGACCGCCAACCCGGCCGGGCCGGCCGCACAGTCGGCCGCGGCGTCACATGCGGCGGCGACGAGCGCCTCGCACAGCTCATCCGGCGCGACGACGGGCGCCGGGCTGGGATCGCTTGCCAACCTGGTGAATCCGCTGACACCGTTCACCAGCGTCGCCTCCAGCGGGATCAGCTTCGACTCCAGCATGTACACCGTGACCACCAACGGCGCCGGTTGGGGCCGGCTGCTTTTCGTTCGCGGCGGGGTCGAGGGCGCGTTGACCTTCGAGGGCCTGGGGCCACGCGGTGTGCTGTCGGCGGCCACAACGCCGACCGTAGCTGCCGGCCTGGGCAGGGCCACCCCGGTCGGAGGGCTGTCGGTGCCGTCGAGCTGGGCGACCGCGGCACCGGAGATGCGTTCGGCCGCAATAACATTGGCTACTGCCGAGACACCATTGCCGACCGCCGCCGGTCTGCCGCCGGGAACGGCGTTCCAGGAGGCGATGATGGGCACCACCGCCGGACAGGGCGCGACCGCCGACACCAGCGGCCGCAGCCGGCAGCCCGGTCAGAAGAAAGAAGACCAGGACGGCCAACCGGTCACCACGCTGACCAACGGCAGCGGGTGGCTGGCGTCGTCGTGGGCGTATCACAACCGGCGGCGCGAAGGCCAGCCGCTGCCGACGCATTGGCGGTCAAGCTCGTCGGACCAGTCGGCGTAGTCAGCCGCGCTCGCGCTGCAGGTAGTGGCTGACCATCTCGATCAGCGCCCGCCGCTCGGACTGCCAGTCGAACGGTGTCCCGATGATCATCTGCGCCAACACGATTCCGCGTAGTGACGCCCAGATCACTTCGGCTACACCGGCATCGGCCGGATCCTCGGAGACCAGCCGGCCCAGCCGGTTGATCGCGGAGTTCATCGCCAGCAGGTGCTCATGGGAGGCCTCGCCGAGGCTGCCGCGGGTGGCCCGCAGGATCTCGAACGCGGCCAGCGAGGTCGGACTGGCGTAGCAGCGCCAGGCGGTGTCGACGACGGCCTCGATCCGCTCCCGCAACTCCAGCCCGCTGACCTCGACCGCGGACAGGCTCGTCATCAAGCGGGCCACGCCGTCGTCGACCACGGCCATCAGCAGTCCGTTGCGGTCGCCGAAGTGGTACTGGATGACTCCCCAGGTGACCCCGGCCCGCTCGGCGACATGCTTGGCGGTCGCTGCGCCGAAACCCTCTTCGGTGATGCAGCGCACCGTCTCGTCGATGATCTTCGCGCGGGTGTCGTCGCCGCGCTTGCGTGGCGCGCTGGTCCGCCGAGTTGGGGCGGGCGGTCGCGCGGTACCAGCGGAAATGGACATCGTTGACTTTATAACATAGTCAGGTCTATTTTTGGACCCATGACCGAATCCAGGTATGCGTCGCTGTCGCGCGACGAGTTGGCTGTGCTGGTCCCCGAGCTGTTATTGATCGGCCACATGATCGACCGCTCCGGCATGGCCTGGTGCATCAGCGAGTTCGGCCGAGAGGAGATGCTGCAGATCGCCATCGAGGAGTGGGCCGGCTCCAGCCCCATCTACACCCGGCGCATGCAGCGGGCACTGGGGTTCGTCGGCGACGACGTGCCCACCATCTTCAAGGGCCTGCAGTTCGATATCGGCTCACCGCCGCAATTCATGGACTTCCGCTTCACCGTCCACGACCGCTGGCACGGCGAGTTCGAACTGGCCAGCTGCGGCGCGCTGCTCGACGTCGAGCCGATGGGTGAGGACTACGTGTTCGGCATGTGCCACACCATCGAGGACCCGACGTTCGACGCCACCGCGGTGGCGACCAATGTCAAGGCGCAGTGCCGGCCGGTGCACCGCCCGCCGCGCACCCCGGCCGACCGCGAGCCGCACTGCTGCTGGACGGTCATCATCGACGAGTCCTACCCGCCGGCCCAGCCGATCCCGGCGCTCGAAGTCATCAGTCGAACCCGTGCCGCCACTTGGGAACTCGCGGACATCGACGCTGGCGACGACGGCCTCGCGGACTACACCGGGCCGCTGCTGGCCGACGTCGACTTCACCGCGTTCTCCCATTCGGCGCTGGTGCGGCTGGCCGACGAGGTGTGCCTGCAGATGCACCTGCTGTACCTGTCGTTCGCGCTGGCGGTGCGCGCCCGCGCCGAAACCGACGAGCTGGCCGCCTCGGTGGGCCGGCGCCAGCTCACCGGGCTGGCCGGACTGGCAGCGATGCGCATCAAGAACGCGCTTCGGCTCCCCGACGACATCGACGGCGCGCTGCGCACCTTCGAACTGCACCCGCTGCTCAACCCGACCGGCTATGTGCGCGCCGAGATCGGGGAGGGCGGTATCGCGGTTCGGCACTCGCCGGCGCACGAGGACGGCGCCTGGATCACGCTGTGCACGCCGGACGAGATCAACCCGCTGCAGGCCATCGCGACCGCCGTCAACCCGCACCTGCGGGTGGCCGTCGAGGGAACCGGCACCGAGTGGACCGCGCAGCTGTCCGAGGCCGACACCGCCGCGGCCGAACTGCCCGAGGTGATGGTGACCAAGGTCAGCGGGGGTGCGAACTTCCAGTTCCGTCCCCGCAAATCGTTGCCGCTAACAGTTGTATAAACCTATGGTCTCGGCGGTGGCGGCGCACCGCGCCCGCCCCTAACGTGGTGACGATTCCCACCGTTGTCGACCCAAGGTAAGCAGCATATGTACGACCCGCAGGACGACGCTGTCACCCGGGAAGCCGACGCGGTCGGCGCAACGGAGATGGCGCCGACGCTGACGTCGTCGCCCGCCTCGGGTTCGGTGGTGGACGGTTTGGCCTGGTCGCAGGAGGACAGTAGCGCCAGCTCCGAGCCGCTGCCCTACGTCGACGACCCGTATGAGCCGGCGCCCGGCACCGGCCGCCACCCGGCCGCTTCTGTTGCCCCGGCACCGGTTCCCGGTCGTCGGCACCCCGCGCGGTGGCCGCGGTACGCACTCGGTATCGGCATCCTGGTGGCGCTGACCGCCATCGCCGGAGCCCTCTACAGCTTGGCCGGAAGCTCCGAGGAATCGCCGGTACAGCCGGAAACCAGTGCCGTGGTGGTGCCGCCCGCCCCGTCGTCCAGCCCGGCGCCACCGCCCCCGCCGCCATCGCCCAGCGCGCCCGCACCACCGCCGCCGGTGGCCACCACATCGGCTCCGCCGCCGGTGACCACCACCGCGCCGCCGAGCACCACGACGACGACGGCGCCGGTGACCACCACCACGACCGCGCCGCCGAGCACCACGACCACCACGGTGCCGCCCACGACCACGGCACCCTCGACCACGACGGCACCGCCGACCACGACGGCACCGCCGAGCACCACCGCGCCGCCGAGCACCACGGTGCCGCCGACCACCACCACCGTGCCGATGACGACCGAGTACCTGCGAATCCCGTTGGTGCCGATACCGATTCCGATCACGGTTCCGGAGAACTAGCCGCGGATCAGCGGCACCAACGCCGACGCGGCGAAGGCGGCAATCTCGTCCCGGCTGCGCAGCTGCGGCGGCCCGTCCGGAGTCAGCAGCAAGGACTGCGTGAGCCGGGCCAGAATCGCTGACAGCGAAGCGATCTCGTCGGTATCGGTCGAGCCGCCGGAGTGCTCCCGGACCAGCAGAATGCGCTCGGCAAGAAAGGCCGATGCCAGTTCCACCACATCGCCGGCCCCGATGGTCAGCGCCTGCAGTATCTCGGCGCGATCGACCTCGAGCAGCTGGTGTAACAGCCGGTTGTCCCGCAGCGTGGTCAGCGTCACGGTGCAGAACCGCACGATGTAGTCGTCGATCTCGGCATCCGTCGGTTGTTCTGGCAACACACCGGTGCCGGAATCGATCTCGGTCAGCACCCGCCCGGCTTCATACAGAAACGCGGCCGCGACGATCTCGTTCTTGGCGCCCAGTCGCCGGTACAGCGTGGCGCGGTTGACCCCGGCGCGCCGGGCGATGTCGTCGGTGCTGGTCCGCCGCACCCCGGTCAGCGCGAACTGCTCCAACGCGGCGCGCAGGATCTGGGCGTCGGCCGTCGACTCCGCACCCGGCCCCGAGTCGGATCTGAGCAGCGCGAACAGTCGGTTGGCGGCCATTGCGGTCGAATCTACCGCTGCGAACCGTTGCCAACGGGCTGCCAACGATGCAACACTCATTGTTGTATTGTTGCATCGTTGAGAGGGTGTGACCATGGCTATTCGGAAAGCCCGGACTCCGGTCGACCGCGGCCTGAACCTCGCCGACTACGTCGGTGAAGGCTTCCTGTTCCTGGGGGCGGGCGTGACCGTGCTGCTGCAGCTGGCCGAACCGGGCGTCGGCCACGGCGTCGCCGACCACAGCACCGTGCTGTCCCGGCCGCTGGACCGGCTGCGCACCACCATGACCTACATCTACGTCGTCACCCTGGGCACCGATGAAGAGCGGCGCGCGGTGACCAAGATGGTCAACCAGGCGCACGTCCCGGTGAAGTCGGGGCCGGGAGGCCCGGTGCCCTACAACGGCTTCGACCCCGACCTGCAGCTGTGGGTGGCCGCCACGCTCTACCAGAACGGCCAGGACCTCTACGAGCGCTTCCTGGGCCCGATGGACGACGCCACCGCCGAACGGCTCTACCAGCAGTCCGCGGTCTACGGGACGGCGCTGCAGGTCAAGCCGGAGATGTGGCCGGCGACCCGCGCCGAGTTCAACGAGTACTGGCAGCGCAAGCTCGACGAGCTGACCATCGACGACCACGTGCGCGCGTTCTGCCACAAGCTGTTCCGTGGCGGTGACTCGCCGCTGCTGATCCGGCTCGGGATGCCGCTGAACCGCTGGATCACCCGTGGCCTGCTGCCGCCGCGGGTCCGCGAAGAGCTGCACTGGACCTGGAGTCCCCGCGACCAGAAGATGTTCGACGCGCTGATGACGGTGCTGCCACCGGTGTACCGGCTGCTGCCGCGGACCATCCGCTGGCTGCCGTCGCGCTATTACCTGTGGGCGATGCGCCGCCGGCTGCGCACCGGACGGCGGCTGATCGACGAGCGCGATCGCGCCGAGGCCGCCTGATCCTGGCCGCACCCTGCCCGACGCAGGCACACTGGGGTAACCACCGGGAACCGGTGGATCTCAGAAGGGGCCGGAGGGTTAGTCATGGCTGACGGCGGTGCGTTCGGATTCGACGCCGACGACTTGGACCGGATGATCCGCGAGGCGGGCGAGGGGCTGCGCGCGGCGTTCGACCGCTTCTCGGGAGGGTTCACCTCCCCCGGAGGCCCGGCGGGCTGGGGGGCGGTCTTCGCCGACCTGGCCCGGGCGGCGCGTCCGGGGCCGCCGACCACCGGCGAGACCGGTGACGGGGTGTGGGCCATCTACACCGTCGGCGACGACGGTGCGGCCCGGGTCGAGCAGGTGTACGCCACCGAGATCGACGCGCTGCGGGCCAGTCAGCGCAACCCCGATCCCAAACGAAAAGTACGGTTTTTGCCGTATGGGATTGCGGTCGGTGTGCTCGATGACACCGCTGACCGCGACGAGTGAGATAACCCACCGAAAAGCCGGGCTCGCTTGGTTTGACACCGCTTCGGCGTGGGTTACATTGCCACCGTGCCCGAGATGAACCGCCGCCAAGCCATGTTGATGCTGGGTGCCGGCGCGCTGGCCGCCGCAGCCCCGAATCCCCAGGCCAGAGCCGTCCCGGCGGCTCCCGGGGCGCCCGGTGACCCGGCCCAGGCACCGGCTGCACCGGCCGATCCGGCCGCGCCGCCCGCCCCCGGTGCCAAGTCCGGGGGCTTCCTCTGGCACGACGAGTTCGACGGCCCGGCCGGTTCCGCGCCGGACCCGTCGAAGTGGACCATCTCCAACCACCGCACCCCGATCCGGCGCCCGGTCGGCTGGGACCGGCCCGAGTACTTCTACCAGTACCGCGACAGCCGCCAGAATGTCTTCCTCGACGGCAAATCCAACCTCGTCATCCGTGCCACCCAGGACGGCAACACCTACTTCGGCGGGCTGGTGCACGGCAATTGGCGCGGTGGCATCGGCACCACCTGGGAAGCCCGGATCAAGCTGAACTGCCAGACCGCAGGCTGCTGGCCGGCGTGGTGGCTGTCCAACGACGACCCGGGCCGTGAGGGCGAGATCGACCTGATGGAGTGGTACGGCAACGGCGAGTGGCCGTCCGGCACCACCGTCCACGCCAACCCGTTCGGCACCGCATTCGAGACCTTCGCTTTCCCGGTCGACGGCAACTGGCACACCTGGCGGGTCACCTGGAACCCCAGCGGCATGTACTTCTGGCAGGACTACGTCGACGGCATGGAGCCCTACTTCAGCGTTCCGTCGGTGGGCATCGAGCAGATCGACGAGCCCGGCCGGCAGTGGCCGTTCAACGACCCCGGCTACACGGTGTTCCCGATCCTGAACCTCGCTGTCGGGGGGTCCGGCGGCGGTGACGCCCGCCAGGGCTCCTACCCGGCGGACATGCTGATCGACTGGGTGCGGGTGTTCTAGCGGCGCTCCGCGCGGTCGTCGCGCACGCGTGGAGAATCAATGGCACCATTCGGTGATGCCCGAGATGAATCGACGCAGCATGATGTTGACCACGGGGATCGGGATGCTGGCCACCGCCATGCGCGTTCCGGAGGCGTGGGCGCAGCCGGCGCCGGCGGGCCCGCTGCCCGCCGCCCCGTCCCAGACCTACCTCTTCAGCGACGAGTTCGACGGTCCGGCCGGTTCGGCCCCGGATTCGGCGAAGTGGACGGTGGCGCGAGCCCGCGAATCCATGAAGGATCCGACGTTCTGGGAGCGCCCCGAGAACGTCGGGCAATATCGCGATGACCGTCAGAACGTGTTCCTCGACGGCAAGTCCAACCTGGTGCTGCGCGCGGCCAAGGACGGCAACACCTACTACAGCGGCAAGGTCCAGAGCCGGTGGACCGGCGGCATCGGCCACACCTGGGAAGCCCGCATCAAGCTCAACTGCCTGACGCCCGGAGCCTGGCCCGCCTGGTGGATGGGCAATGAGGACCGCGGTGAGATCGACGTGCTGGAGTGGTACGGCAACGGCAACTGGCCGTCGGCGACCACCGTCCACACCAAAGCCAACGGGGCCGAATGGGCGACCCACCAGATCGCGATGGACAGCGCCTGGCACACCTGGCGGTGCCGGTGGGATACCGACGGCATCCGGTTCTGGCGCGACTACGTCGACGGCGCCGCACCGTACTTCACCGTCCCGGCCAATTCGATCGCCGACTGGCCGTTCAATGACCCGGGCTACCAAGTGTTTACGGTGCTGAACCTGGCCGTCGCGGGTTCCGGTGGTGGCGACCCCGGGCCGGGCAGCTACCCGGCGGAGATGCTGGTCGACTGGATACGGGTGTTCTGAGCCGTTTGGCTAGGCCGGGCTGTGCGCCTCAAGCCAGGCCACGCCCTCCTCGGCCGCCCGCAGCAGCGCGCCGCGCTCGCCGAAATAGGTGGCCATCGCCCCGATCCCGGGCAGCACCCCCAGGCGCTGATACAGCTTCTTCGGATGCGGCCGCTTGGCCACCTCCTCGAACGTCGCCCGCAGGATGCCGGCCAGCTGCCAGACGGTTCTGGTGACCACCACCGGCGTCGACGACGTGATGGCCTCCAGGGGTTTCCAGCCCGGCGGCGGGGTTTCCGGGAGCGGTTCGGGGTCGGGATGCGCCGGCACCTCGACGTCCGGCGAAAGCTGCCGGCCGCACAGCACCTCGGCGAGCAACCTCACCTGCTCACGTCGGTCGGTGACGCCGTACTCGCGGGCCAGCGCGCACAATACGATGGCGTGGTTGACGAAGCCGGCCAGCTCGCTGACCGGCACCACCCGCCCCAGCCATCCGAACGCCCCTGGCGAGGCCACCACCAGGGTGTTCAGCGCACCGACCCGGTGCACCCACCAGTGCACGCGCTCGTCGCGGCTCATCCGGTTCCAGGCGGCAGTGCCGGGGAGATCGGCGGCGTTCATCAGCTGGGCGCCCGCGTTCAGGGCGCGGGTCTTGTTGCTGGGACCGCGGCCGGCCTCGCGGCGACGCTGCCGCAACCGGATCCGGCGGATCCGGCCGGTCAGCCCGCGGGGCGGTGCGAGCAGGCGGTGGGTGCGCTCGCGCAGCCCGATCGGGTCGGCTTCGGCGAGGAGGTCGAGCAGCGGGTTGATGACCTCGACCGCGCGGCCCAGCGCGTCGGCGACATCGGCGTCGGTCAGGGTGACGTGTGGCTTCGGCAAGAGACCCATACCAGTGATTGTGCTGGGCAGGGCTGCCCGGTGTGGAGCCGATGACGGGAATCTCCGGCCTACCCGGGTGAGCCGGGGTTCCCGTCGTTTCCGTACAACCAACCGCCCGCGCCGCCGGCGCCGCCGACACCGCCGTCGCCGCCGTCGCCGCCGTTGCCGCCGTAGGCGACACTCCCGCCGGGGCCACCATCAGCGCCGTCGATACCTTCACCGCCGGCGCCACCATTACCGAAGTACGCCGCGCCACCGGCACCGCCGGCACCCGAAGCGGAAGTGCCGCCGTCGCCGCCGTCACCCCACCACAAGCCACCGGGCTGGCCGGCGGCCTCCGCTAACGTGCCGCCGTCTATACCGTCGGCGCCATCGCCGATCACGAGCTGTCCGTTGCCGAACCATTCGTTGAGGTAATGGCTGAAGACGATCCAGAAGTCGGCCTGGATCATCTTCAGCAGGTAGATCCACGGGTCAAGCCAGCTGTCGAGGTCGTCCGAAGCGTCCGACGTCGACACCGCGCTGCCCAGCAGGCCGTCCAGGTCCCAGCTGGCCGAGTCGAACCAATTCACGGCATCCGAGGCGCCACCGTCATCGGCCGGGACCCAGGCGGACATGTCGAACACGTCCGCGATCCAGTCGAACTCGTCGGCCTGGGCCGGGGCCAACGGCATCACCCCGAACGCCAGGAACGCCCCCACCGACGCCACAGCCCCCACCGCGCGATCCCGCCGGCGCGACCGTAGCTGCGCAGTGCCCTTACCGGTGCTCCCCCGCTTCGCCATGCCCCCGTTTCCCTTCCCTGCCCTGCCCCAGATCCAGTCGAGTGCTGTTGCAAGTCGCGACCCGACGCTTACTTTGCTCTAAGGTAGGGGTAGGCTAACTTCTTGTCAATGATGCCTGAGGTTGTCAGTCGGTTTTCTCGGTATCACGCGGTGGCTATGACTATGTGTGCACTGCATACCGGACAGGCCAGCTACTAGATCGGTTCTGGGGCGTCTCCGACGGGAGAGTCGGCGCTTCCGTCCGTACGGAAGGTTCGCCTACCGGGCGCCAGGCTCAACATCATCTCAGTTACGAGGGCGGGGTGTCCCCGGTCTGTCGTCCGCGCGGCCGCTGTCCAGTGTGGGCATGCTTGTCCATAGGCGTCCAGGGCGAGTTTCCGTTGAGTTGTGACATCAGCCAGACGCCGTAGCCGTCGACCAACGGGGTGAGCCCAGCGCGCAACTCATCGACGCCGGCTTCAGCCAGTGCGTCCGGCGATGCGCAAACAGATGGAATCCTGCAGCGCCACCGTCGTGGTCCGCCCTCGGCCGAGTTCGGTCAGGGTGATCGTGCGTCAGCTCGTATCCGCCTTCGGGGTGCTCCGTCGTGCTGGCCATGTCAGTAGTCTTACCTGTTCGCGCCGACACCGGGACTCGGTGTCGGTGAATAGGGTCGCGGTGGCATCACGATCGGCGCTTGTAGCGGTTTCGCGCGTACTCATCCACCCATTGGCGGCTGGATCGCCACTGGCCGTCCGGGCCCTTGACCGCCTGCAGCGCGCCGCGGTTGGCGGCCACCCGAAGCGTCGTACCGCTGAACTCGGGCGTGACGAGCGCGGCCAGGGGAACGAGTCTGGCTGGGCCGGCGACGGCGGGAACGATGAACTTGTAGAGATTGTCGAGGATGGCGCGGGCGATGAATTCGCCCAGGGTGCCGTATTCGCCGCCGTCTGCGCGCTGCAGGGCGCGCAGGTACCTTCGGCGGTCGTTCTTGTAGATGATCGCCGGCGGGTATCCCATCCTGACGAGCGCCAGGTTGAGCACCAGCCGGCCGGTGCGCCCGTTACCGTCCAGGAAGGGGTGGATGGCCTCGAAATCCCGATGCATCCGGGCGATCTGCTCGCAGAACTCCGCAGAGCGCGGGACGATCTGGTTGGTGACGTCCAGCCAAGAGGTCATCTCGGCGTCGACCAGTGGCCAGCTCACCGGTTTCATGCCGCCGGAGAATTCTTCGATGTCGTGCCGGCGGAAGGAGCCCGGCCCCTCCTCGGGTGTCGCATCCGGGTGGGGTTCGACATCCCACACCGGGGTCATCACCTGCCGGTGGATGTGCCGGATGTCCTGCATGGCCAAGTGCCGCCCGGGGTCGTGCGCCCTCGGCTCGATGCCTTCGCGGTAGACCCAGTCGGCCGCGTTGGCGTAGCCCTTCACCTCCATGTATTCGCGAAGCTGCTTCGCGCCGACGGCCCGGCCCTCGTTGAGGAGCTGCTCGACCTCACGGATGACGAGGGTGTTGCCTTCCAGTGCCGTCGAGTGGTGCGCTTCGGCCGTCCAGATTCCTCGCCAAATGCCTTCGGCCTCGATCGGGCTCGGCAGGCCGCCGAGCCGGTTCCACAACTCGGCGATCTGGGTGTCCAGCCGCAGGTACACCGCGGACCGCGGCGGGCGTCCTCTGCTGACCAAAGCCTCACCTGACTATCGGTAGTGTTTGCGGCAAGTTCGTACGATCGGCCGATCCGAAACGTACAGTACGACCGTTGGTGAACATCCTGGCGAAACACGATTGATTTGTACGGTGCGCTTAATTTTCTTCAATCGTACACTTTGCTGAGCGTCTGGCTCCGAACGATCGACACGGGCCTGGGCCGACCGGTAGCCGGCCCCGAAGCTCAGCACCCGCGGCGCCGGCGGCAGCAATGATGGCGCCAATCGGCGTCGGGTGAAGCCGGGACCGCCCTGCAGGAAATATCCACCCTGGCGGCCGCCGAACTGGCCGATCAGCTCCCGCACGGTTACGACATCCTCCGCGATGTTCGGGTAGAGGATCGCGTCGAGCTTCTCCTTGCAGCGGCCCCATCAGTGGCTGAACGGCCTTGGTCATGTCCAGCACACTCGGATCGTCGTCGAGCTCTGCGAGTTCACGCCGCTTGAGCCAAGGGCTTGTTGCGGTTGTCGTTGAGGAACTCGAGCATGAACAAGCGGTCGAGGTTGATCGTCAGCTCGGGTTCGGCGTCGGCGCTGACGGTGAAGCTCCACCGGAATGTGTTGATGTCGCCGTGCTGCAGGGCGTCGCGCAGCGCCTCCAGCCACCGGTAGTCGAACGACGCGGCCTTGAGGCCGTTGAAGAGCGCCTTGACCGCCGCCACCTGCGGGCGGCCCAGGCCGTGGATTTGTCGGACGCTGCGGATCGTCTGATACCGAGGGAGTTTCACCAGTCAACGATGTCGTGCACGAACAGCAATCGAAAGGTGAGAGTGCTGTACACGACTTAGCCCCAATCG
>CAYNJD010000027.1:0-17889 GCA_964397355.1 uncultured Mycobacterium sp.
AGTCGGTGCCCATGTGGCGCTTGACCGAGCGGATGGTGCGGTCGACGTTGGTGACCGCCTGGTTCTTGGCGGGCTGGCCGACCAGCACCTCGCCGTTGCGGGCGAACGCGACGACCGACGGGGTGGTGCGCGAGCCCTCCGAGTTGGCTACGACGACGGGATCGCCGCCCTCCAGCACCGAGACGCAAGAGTTGGTGGTCCCGAGGTCGATTCCGACCGCACGAGCCATGGTTGTTTCCTCCCTGATAGAGATTGTGGAGTCTGAGCGGACTGCGCTCAAGGATGCGCTTCGCGCAGCCCTGCTGTCAACTCAGACTTGAGTGCTTATGACTCAACTTGTCGAAGTGGTCAACGGGCGGGATGGCGATTTTGTTCCGCAGCTCACCCGGCGCGGCCGATTCCGGGCAGAAAGCGCCCGAGCATGGCAGTCCGCGCCCCGCTCATAGCCGCTGTCCGGCCATCCGGTGGGTTACCCTGCACCGATGCCACACCCCCACGACCCTCACCTGGCGCCCGCTGCGCAGTTGGCCCGCGAAGACGAGGGCTACCACAAGGGGCTGGCCCCTCGGCAGGTGCAGATGATCGCGATCGGCGGGGCGATCGGAACCGGGCTGTTCCTGGGAGCCGGGCGACGGCTCCACGAGGCCGGACCCGCGTTGTTTCTGGTCTACGGCGTCTGCGGTGCCTTCGTGTTCTTCATCTTGCGGGCGTTGGGCGAGCTGGTGCTGCACCGCCCGTCGTCGGGTTCCTTCGTGTCGTACGCGCGCGAATTCTTCGGGGAGAAAACAGCTTTCGTCGCCGGCTGGCTGTACTTCCTGAACTGGTCGATGACCGGCATTGTGGACACCACCGCGATCGCGACCTATTTCCACTACTGGGGTGTGTTCCACGTGGTCCCACAGTGGACGTTGGCGCTGACCGCACTGGTGACCGTGGTGGCGATGAACCTCATCTCGGTGAAGCTCTTCGGGGAGCTGGAGTTCTGGGCGGCCTTGATCAAGGTCGTCGCGCTGATGACGTTCCTGGTTGTCGGAACCGTGTTCCTGGGAGGGCGCTATCAGGTCGACGGACAAGACACCGGCCTGCACCTGTGGAGCGAGAACGGCGGGTTCCTACCGACCGGGCTGCTGCCGCTGGTGCTGGTGACCTCGGGCGTGGTGTTCTCCTACGCCGCAGTCGAGCTGGTCGGCACCGCGGCCGGCGAGACGCCCGAACCGGAGAAGGTCATGCCGCGCGCGATCAATTCGGTGGTGGCCCGCATCGCGGTCTTCTACATCGGCTCGGTGGTGCTGCTGGCGCTCCTGCTGCCCTACACCGCCTACCGGCATGGCGAGAGCCCGTTCGTCACGTTCTTCGCCAAGATCGGATTCACCGGGGCCGGCGGGCTGATGAACCTGGTGGTGCTGACGGCGGCGTTCTCCAGCCTCAACGCCGGGCTGTACTCCACCGGCCGGATCCTGCGGTCGATGGCCGTCAACGGCAGCGGCCCGAAGTTCACGGCACCATTGTCGGGAAACGGCGTGCCCTACGGGGGAATTCTGCTGACCGGGGCGATCGGCCTGTCCGGGGTCGCGCTCAATGCGGTGATACCCGAGCATGCCTTCGAGATCGTGCTCAACATCGCCGCCCTCGGTGTGGTGGCTGCGTGGGCCACGATCGTGGCCTGCCAACTGCGGTTCTTCAAGTTGACCAAGACCGGCGAGCTGCAACGGCCGAGCTTCCGAATGCCACTGGCCCCCTACAGCGGATACGTCACCTTGCTCTTCCTGGCCGCCGTATTCGCCCTGATGCTGTCAGACCCCGAGTACGGTGCCTGGATCCGTGCCGCGGTGCTGATCGCCGCACCGGCACTGACCGTCGGCTGGTTCCTGGTGCGCGGCCGGGTCATGGCCGCGGCCGCTCTCGAGCCTGCCGAGTCCGAGAATCCGCCCGCTGTGGCAGCACAGACGGAAGCCGACGACTAGAAGGGCGAAACCCATGGCCCGCAACCGATATGCCGCCAAACCGCCGCTATACGGGATGGCGTTGATCTTCAGCGCCATCGCGGTCGTGGCGATCACCGCCTACCAGCACGCCGGCTGGTGGTCGGCGCTCGGCTACGGCCTGGCCGCGGTGACGGCCGGCGTCGGGGCGGTGTTGGTGTTCAGCGATCTCTCCTGACCGCCGGCCGATACGCCGAATATTCGCTCTGGCGTATCCGCGCCCGGCAGGGCACGCTGAAGTGATGGCCGATGACCTTGAGACCACCGTCGACGAGATCGCCGACGGCGTCTTCCGGTTTTCCACCTGGGTACCCGGCATTACCGACCAGGGCCTGACGTTCAACCAGTTCCTGCTCACCGGCGAGCAGCCATTTTTGTTCCATTGCGGGCACCGCTGGTTGTTTCCGCTGGTGTCGCGCGCGATCCAGCAGGTGATCCCGTTGGAGCGATTGCGCTGGATCTCGTTCGGGCACATCGAGGCCGACGAGTGCGGCGCGGTGAACCTGCTGCTGGCCGCCGCCCCGCAGGCCCAGGTGATCCACGGCCCGCTGGCGGTGATGCTGTCGCTGAACGACCTCTGTGACCGGCCGCCGGTGGTGGCAGCGGCCGATGACGTGCACGACATCGGCGGACACCGGCTGAAGTTTCTGCCCACCCCGCACGTACCGCACAACTGGGAGAGCGGATTGTGGTTCGACGAGACCACCGGCACGCTGCTGACCGGCGACCTGCTCACCCACACCGGAAAAGGCCCGGCCCTGACCGAATCAGACCGGGTGGCACCGGCATTGGAGGCCGAAGCGCTGTTTCATGCCACCGGCCTGACCAACACGCTGGCGCCCACCCTGGAGGAGTTGGCCGCGCTGCGCCCCGGCACGCTGGCGCTGATGCACGGAGCTTCGTTCGCCGGCGACGGCGCCGCCCAACTGCGAGCACTCTCAGACGGTTACGCGGAGATGGCGCGCTAGAGCCGCGCGTCACTACAGCCCCTTACGTCACAGAATGCGTAGGCTGAACGACATCTATGTCGGCGGGGGATTGCGTGCAGGTAGCGGATCAGGTGAAGACCAGGACGATCGGCGGACGGCTGGCAGTGGCGGCCGCGCTGCTGCTGGCCGGCTGTAGTTCCACCGTCGACGGCAACCCGACCGCTGCTCCCGGCGGCAGCGGGCCGCCGGAGCCGTCCTTCCGAACGAGCACGCCGCCGCCGAAGCCTCCGGCCCCGACCGAGCCGCCCGCGTCGAGCACCCCCAACAAGCCCGGCGGCGCCGTCTCACTGCCGCCCGACGAGAACGGTTACGTCTTCATCGAGACGAAGTCCGGCCGGACCCGCTGCCAGATCTCGACGCAGCGGGTCGACTGCGAGGCCGAATTCACCAACACCCCGCTCAAGGACGGCGAGCACGCCAACGGCGTCAGCGTCAGTTCCGACGGCACCGTGCAGTGGGTGTTGGGCAACCTGGGCGACATCCCGGTCGTCACCATCGACTACCTGACCTACCAGGCAGAAGGCTGGAAGATCAAGGCCGACGTCGAGGGCACCCGTTTCACCAACGAACGCACCGGCCACGGCATGTTCGTCAGCATCGACAACGTCGAAACGTTCTGACCTCCGGTCGGGGTCGCCCGTCACCGGTTTCCATTACGATCGCTGGAATGGCGCGCTACGGACCTCCGGACGGCCCCGGCCGACCCGGTGACGACCCGACCCGATCCATCCCGCACCCCCAGCGCGGCCCGCAGCCGCCCGGGCCGCCACCGGCGCCGTTCGGCCCGCCCGGCCCCGCCGGGCCCAACCCCGGCGATCCTCGATACCAGCAAGGCAACGCGCCCACCCAGTACGCGGCCTACAACCCGTTCGACCAGCAGCAGCCGTCCGCCGATCCGGATACCGCGGACTTCGCCGAGGCACGACCGACGCCCTGGTTTCGCCGCCGGTCGGTGCTGACCGCCTGGTTCGGTCTCATCCTGGTGATGCTGGCGCTGGTGATCTGGGGCATCATCCAGCTGACCAGTCGCGGCCCCGGCGGCGGTAGTACGGCACCCGAAACCAGTTCGTCGAGCACCACGACCACCACCTCGGAGAGCGCCACCAGCACGACGAGTTCGGGCAGCCCGACCAGCAGCACCGGTCCGTCGGCGGCCCCGCCCCGGCAGGCGCCACCCAAGCAGCCGCCGCGGCAGGCGCCGCCCCGGGAGTCGCACCGCCATCACCTGCCGGACCTGCCGGATCTGCCGTCGGTGATCACCATCCCGCCGGTACCCAAGGTTCCCGAACTGCCGACGGTGATCACCATTCCGCCGTACCGGTAGCCTCGCCGCATGCGACCACAGCGGCAGCCGGCCTGGCTCGGTCTCGATGTGGTGGCCGTTCTCATCTTCTGCGCGCTCGGCCGGCACAGCCACGACGAGGGCGTCGACTTCAGCGGCTTGGCGGCCACGGCGTGGCCGTTTCTGAGCGGGACGGCGCTGGGCTGGCTGTTGTCCGGCGGCTGGCGCAGGCCAACAGCCGTGGCGCCCACCGGGGTGACCGTCTGGATATCGACGGTGCTGGTCGGGATGGCGCTGCGTAAGGCGACATCAGCGGGTGTGGCGTGGAGTTTCGTGATAGTCGCGTCGACTGTGACCGCCGTGCTCCTGCTCGGCTGGCGAGCCGCCTTCGCGCTTGTGACGCGACGCCGCGCGATGGACCGGTAGGCGGCACAGCTACTCGTCAGGTCTCGTCGCGGTGTTTCGTCAGCCGCGGCGCCTATCCTCGGTGTGCGTGGAACGAACGCCGGACGACCCGAACGACGAACCGACCCGGATGGCCGACTACGACTACCGCGCAGGTAGCAACTACAGCGAGCCGGCCGCCTACTCCGACGAGTACCGCGAGCCCACCGGGCAACTGTCCGGCTGGTCCGCACCTCCCGAGCCGCCACCGACGCCCTGGTATCTGCGGCCGCTCGCGCTGATCGGCTGGGGTGTGCTGACGGCGATCCTGATCGCCGCAATGGTGTGGGGCATGGTCCGGCTGGCGAACCGGGAATCCGACGACACCGCGCCGACGACGTCGTCGGTCTCGCCCACCCCGGTGGCGCCCACCGACTCGCCGACCGGTCCGGCACGGGAACCGGCCGCGCCGGGTGTGACCACCGACGAGAACGCGCCCCCGGCCACGACGACGGAGCCGCCGGCGTCGACCACCGAGGCCCCGACCACCACGGCGACCACCACCGAAGCGCCGACCACGACCACCGCGCCGACGACCACCACCGAGGCGCCGACGACCACGACCCAGGCTCCCACCACGACCCAGGCACCCACCACGAGCGCGGCGCCGAGCACCACGGCCTCACCGGAGGCGCCGCCGTCGTAAACCGCCATTCCGGCACTGCCGGAAACCTCGGCGATCAATGGGCCTCGCGGGCCGAGAATGCCCATCGCAACGCTCTCCGGCCGATACAGTTAGGCCAGCCTGCGTCGCGCTGGGCGGGATCGGGGTGGCACTATGAGCGAGCACCAAGCAGCGCTTGAACAGGTACTGCGCAAGATTGGCGGTAAGTTACCCGCCAGTAACTATAGTTAAGTTACTGATCGGTAGCTTATGGATGGGAGAGGCGCTCCGTGACCGAGAATGTCCAGATGATGATCAGGCTGGTCGTCGGCCTGTCCATGACCGCGATCGTCGGCTTGTTGGCCGCACGCCGCGTTCTCTGGCTGTACCGGCTCGTCATGTCCGGCCAGAAGGTCGGCGCCGAGCGGACCACCGACGTCGCGGCCCGGGTGTGGACCCAGATCCGTGAGGTCGCCGGACAGGCCAAGCTGCTGAAGTGGTCGATCCCGGGCCTCGCGCACTTCTTCACCATGTGGGCGTTCTTCGTCCTGCTCACGGTCTACATCGAGGCCTACGGTCAGCTGTTCAAGCACGACTTCGCGATCCCGATCATCGGACACTGGGACGCGCTGGGCTTCCTGCAGGACTTCTTCATCACCGCGGTCACGCTGTCGATCTTCGTGTTCATGATCATCCGCATCATCCGCAACCCGGCCGAGCACGGCCGGGAGTCCCGGTTCTACGGCTCGCACAACGGCGGGGCCTGGCTGATCCTGGTGATGATCCTCAACGTGGTCTGGACGTTCCTGCTGCTGCGCGGGGCCGCGGTCAACACCGGCTCGCTGCCCTACGGCAAGGGCGCTTTCGTGTCGCAGCTCATGGGCACGATCATGGAGCCGCTGGGCGTGTCAGCCAACGAGACCATCGAGACCGTCGCGCTGCTGCTGCACATCGCGGTGGCGCTGGCGTTCCTGATCATCGTGCTGCACTCCAAGCACCTGCACATCTTCCTGGCCCCGATCAACGTCACCTTCAAGCGACTGCCCAACGGGCTGGGCCCGCTGCTGCCCATCGAGTACGAGGGCGAGCCGCTGGACTTCGACGACCCGCCCGAGGACGCGGTGTTCGGCCGCGGCAAGATCGAGGACTTCTCCTGGAAGGGCATGCTCGACTTCGCCACCTGCACCGAGTGCGGCCGCTGCCAGTCGCAGTGCCCGGCCTGGAACACCGGCAAGCCACTCAGCCCCAAGTTGCTGATCATGGACCTGCGCGACCACTGGATGGCCAAGGCGCCCTACCTGCTCGGTGACAAGGATGCGCCGGACACGGAGATCGACCTCGCCGACGCCAAGCCGCTGGCCGGTCACCACGTGCCGGAGAAGGGCTTCGAGCGCATCGGCGGCTCCGGTCCCGAGCAGGCGACCCGTCCGCTGGTCGGCACCGCCGAAGCAGGCGGCGTGATCGACCCCGACGTGCTGTGGTCGTGCACCAACTGCGGCGCCTGCGTGGAGCAATGCCCGGTCGACATCGAGCACATCGACCACATCCTGGACATGCGTCGCTACCAGGTGCTGGTGGAGTCGGAGTTCCCGTCCGAGCTGGCCGTGCTGTTCAAGAACCTGGAGAACAAGGGCAACCCGTGGGGGCAGAACGCCAGCGAGCGCACCGCCTGGATCGACGAGCTCAACTTCGACATCCCGGTCTACGGCCAAGACGTCGATAGCTTCGACGGGTTCGAGTACCTGTTCTGGGTGGGCTGCGCGGGTGCCTACGAGGACCGCGCCAAGAAGACCACCAAGGCGACCGCCGAACTGCTGGCCGCCGCCGGGGTGAAGTTCCTGGTGCTGGGCACCGGGGAGACCTGCACCGGTGACCCGGCGCGGCGCTCCGGCAACGAGTTCCTGTTCCAGCAGTTGGCCACCCAGAACGTCGAGACGCTGGACGAGCTGTTCGACGGGCTGGACAAGCCGGACCGCAAGATCATCGCCAGCTGCCCGCACTGCTTCAACACCATCTCGCGGGAATACCCGCAGCTGGGCAGCGAGTACACGGTGCTGCACCACAGTCAGGTGCTCAACCGGCTGGTCCGAGACAAGCGGCTGATACCGGTCACCCCGATGTCACGGGACGTCACCTATCACGACCCGTGCTTCCTGGGACGGCACAACAAGGTCTACGAGCCGCCGCGTGAGCTCGTCACCGCTTCGGGGGCCAACCTGGTCGAGATGCCGCGAAACCGCGACCGCTCGTTCTGCTGTGGCGCCGGCGGGGCCCGGATGTGGATGGAAGAGCACATCGGCAAGCGGGTGAACCACGACCGCGTGGACGAGGCGCTGGCCACCGGTGCTGCCACCATCGCCACCGCCTGCCCGTTCTGCCGGGTGATGATCAGCGACGGTCTCGACGACCGCATCGAGGCCTCCGGGCGTTCCGGGGTGGACGTGCGTGACATCGCCCAGCTGCTGCTGGAATCGCTGGATCTGTCCGGGGTGACGTTGCCCGCCAAGGGCACCGCCGCCGAGGAGGCCGCCAAGCGGGCCCCGAAGAAGGAGGCGCCCAAGGAAACGGCCGCGGCCGCCACCGAGACGGCGTCGAAGCCGGCCGAGGCTCCGGCGGCTTCGACGGCTGAGGCCAAGACCGCCGCCCCGGTCAAGGGGCTGGGCATGGCCGGTGGCGCCAAGCGCCCGGGTGCCAAGAAGGCGGCTGCTCCGGCGGCTCCGGCGGCTCCGGCCTCCGAGGCGAGCGCTGCGACTCCGGCCGCTTCGGAAGCCCCGGTGAAGGGCCTGGGGATCGCCGGCGGCGCCAAGCGCCCGGGTGCCAAGAAGGCGGCCGCCGCGCAACCGGCTGCTACCGAGGCACCGGCGACCGAGTCGGCCCCGGCCGAGCCCGCCGCACCCGCGGCACCGGTCAAGGGGCTCGGAATGGCGGCCGGCGCCCGCAAGCCCGGCGCCAAGAAGGCTGCCCCGGCAGCTACCGAGCCGGCATCGGCGGCCTCCGAGCCCGCATCGGCAGCCGCTGAGCCTGCTTCGGCGGCCTCCGAGCCGGAAGCTACCCCCGAGGCTGCTCCCCAGGCGGAGGCGCCCAAGGAGCAGCCCCCGGTGAAGGGGCTGGGTATCCAGCGCGGGGCGAAGCCACCGGGCAAACGCTGAGATAACAAGTTGGGGCCGTGTGGGTGCACATACGGCCCCAACTTGTTTCTCGGGCAAATTTTGATTGGACAGCTATGGGACCATTATCGACGTGACCGCTCACCAGTTGCCTCACCAGATGCCCTGGCCTGCCCCCGGCAGCCAGCTGCGGCAGCGCACGTTCGCACAGTCGACCAAGCTGCAGGACGTCCTCTACGAGATCCGCGGTCCGATCCACGCCCAGGCCGCACGCATGGAGGCCGAGGGCCACCGCATCCTCAAGCTCAACATCGGCAACCCGGCACCGTTCGGCTTCGAAGCGCCCGACGTGATCATGCGGGACATGATCCAGGCGCTGCCGTATGCCCAGGGCTACTCGGACTCGCAGGGCATCCTGCCAGCCCGCCGCGCGGTGGTCACCCGCTACGAACTCGTCGAGGGTTTCCCCCGTTTCGACGTCGACGACGTCTACCTGGGCAACGGGGTGTCCGAGCTGATCAGCCTGGTGCTGCAGGCGCTGTTGGACAACGGCGACCAGGTGCTGATCCCGGCGCCGGATTATCCGCTGTGGACGGCGTCGACCTCGCTGGCCGGCGGTACGCCGGTGCACTACCTGTGCGACGAGACCCAGGGTTGGCAGCCCGACATCGCCGACATGGAGTCGAAGATCACCGAGCGCACCAAGGCGCTGGTGGTGATCAACCCCAACAACCCGACCGGCGCGGTCTACGGCCGCGAGGTGCTCAGCCAGATCGCCGAGCTGGCCCGCAAGCACCAACTGCTGCTGCTGGCCGACGAGATCTACGACAAGATCCTCTACGACGACGCCGAACACACCAACCTGGCTTCCCTGGCGCCGGATCTGCTCTGCCTGACCTTCAACGGGCTGTCGAAGGCCTACCGGGTGGCCGGCTATCGCGCCGGCTGGGTGGCGATCACCGGCCCGAAGGAACACGCGACCAGTTTCCTGGAGGGCATCAACCTGCTGGCCAACATGCGGCTGTGCCCGAATGTGCCGGCCCAGCACGCCATCCAGGTGGCATTGGGCGGCCACCAGAGCATCGACGACCTGGTGTTGCCGGGCGGGCGGCTACTCGAGCAGCGTGATGTCGCCTGGAACAAGCTCAACGAGATTCCGGGCGTCTCCTGCGTCAAGCCGAGCGGTGCACTGTATGCGTTCCCGCGGCTGGACCCCGAGGTCTACCCGATCGACGACGACGAGCAGTTGGTGCTGGACCTGCTGCTGCAGGAGAAAATCCTGGTCACTCAGGGCACCGGGTTCAACTGGCCGGCGCCGGACCACCTGCGTATCGTGACGCTGCCGTGGGCCCGCGACCTGTCCAGTGCCATCGAGCGCCTGGGCAACTTCCTGGTCGGCTACCGCGTGTAGGGCGAGGGCGGCGGCCAGTTCGGATCGTAGGTCCCGCCGTTCTGCCAGTGCTCCGGGTCGTGGGGCACGTTGTCGAGGTAGTGGTTGTCGTGGCAGTAGTTCGCGTTCCAGTTGAAGCCCATCCACCCACTCCACTGCTCACCGGGACACCAGTGGTAGCGCGGTTCGGCCCGCGCCACACCCGCCGCGCCCTCTGCGCCCACAACGACGAACCCCAATGCCGCCGTCGCTATACCTGCCGCTACCGCAACCCGGGTGGTGTTTTTCATGCGGGTTGTTCTACCACCAACCGCTGCCGTCTCGGAAGGTCATCGGATTCGCTACGGCGGCGGAGGCCTGGTGCGTTCGGCCACTTCTTCGCTCATGTAGGCACGGTTGAGCGCCCGCTCGGCCTTGATGCCTGCCCGGCGGTCTTCGGCGCGGGTGCGTTTTCGGGTGGGCATCATCAGGGTGCGGCCGGCCGTCTGCTGCGGCGCCGGTGTGGCCGGGAGCGATGGCCGGCCGGTGGGTTGACACAGCGCCGGGAACAGCAGCCGACTGCCCGGGTGTGTGGTGTAGGAGTGGCCGGTGGGGCTTGTCCAGACGATGGTGCCGTCGAGGAGCTGGCGGTCGTGCCAGCCCCAGAATGTCTTGAGCAGGTGGTGTTTTCGGCACAGCAGCCGAAGGTTGCAGGGGTGAGTCACCCCGCCGTCGGCCCACGCGATCCCGTGGTCGATATCGCAGCGTTGTGCCGGTTGGTCGCAGCCGGGGAACCGGCACGTCAGATCGCGGCAGCGGATGAAGTCCGCCAGCTTGGCCGAGGGCCGGTAGTGCGGTTCGGGTTCGCTGTCATCGCCGGGGACCCGCAGTGGCCGCAGCGTGGCGCCGGTGCGGATCAGCTCGGCCAGCACCGCCGCGGGGATGACCGGCCCGCCCACGATCTGCGCGGGCCGGCTCCTCGCGGCTGAGCCGGCGGCGGACCTATCGGGAGCCGGGTGTTCGCCGTTGTGCTGCGGGTCGACGGGGGTCTCGACGCTGTCGGCGTCGGCGAGTACATACACCACCGCCGCACCGGCGGCGCCGTCGTGCCGGCCGGTTCGCGCGGGACAGTGCGGGTTGTCGCAGGCACACGCCAGGACCTCGTGGCCGGCGGCCAGCGCGGCCAGAGAGTCGGCGCGGCGTTGACCCAGGGTGCGCGGGTCGTCGTCGCAGACGCCGTGCGCCATCGCCGCCAGCCGCCGATCCAGCACCGTTGCGTCGTGGGCGTACAGCCGCCCCCACAGCGCGATCGTGCCCGACTCGGTGTTGTCGGTGTCGACGACGAGGTCGCGGCCGCGGGCCGCCTCGCGACTGCGACGCACCGCGGCCGGATCGTGAGCCGCGATGACCGTATGGATGGCCGCGACGGTTTTGGCCGCTGACAGCCGACCGTAGTAGCGGGCCTCATCGGCCAGCGCCGCATCGACCAGCGCGAGCGCCCCGAGATCCTCGATCAATGTGGTGTGCCAGACGATGGTGCCCACGACTGCCGCACTGAGCGTCCCGTCGGTGAACAGCGCGGCGATCTTGGGCAACCGGTGACGCAGTGCGGTGGCCACATACATCTGATTGGACGCACGCCCCCTGGTCGACCCCGCGGCCGCGGCCAACTCCGCGGCGGTCGCATCCCAGCCGTCGCACGCCCAGCGGGAACGCGCGCCCTGCGCGGACGTCCTGCGGTCCACCAGCTCGGCAATGACCGCGAGCCGCCGCGCCGCCGCGGCCGCCTCGACCCGTTCCCAGCCGGCGACCGCCGCAACCAGGGTGTGGTCGTCGACACCGGACAACTCATCCGGCCCGGGCAGCTTGATATCGAACATACG
Source organism: uncultured Mycobacterium sp. (assembly GCA_964397355.1). Taxonomy (GTDB): domain Bacteria; phylum Actinomycetota; class Actinomycetes; order Mycobacteriales; family Mycobacteriaceae; genus Mycobacterium. The sequence continues at coordinate 11,661 of CAYNJD010000027.1, forward strand.
TGCGATACTAGCGCCGGGGTCCGACGATTCGGGATGAAAGTCCCCGCCCGCTAGCGGCGCTCCAGCAGTCCCGAGAGGTAATCGCCGTACCCGGACTTGCGCAGCGTATCGGCGCGGGCCGCGAGTTGGGCGTCGTCGATGAAGCCCATCCGCCAGGCCACCTCCTCGGGGATACCGATCTTGAGGCCCTGGCGGCGCTCGATGGTGCGGACGTAGTCCCCGGCGTCCAGCAGCGAATCGAACGTCCCGGTGTCCAACCACGCGGTACCGCGAGCCAACGTCTGGACGCCGAGCCGGCCCTGCTCGAGGTAGGCCTGGTTGATGTCGGTGATCTCGTACTCGCCACGCGCCGACGGCCTCAGGCCCCGGGCGATCTCGACGACGTCGTTGTCATAGAAGTACAGGCCCGGTATCGCGTAGTGGGATCTGGGCGCCGCCGGTTTCTCCACCACCGACACCGCCGTGCCGTCCGCATCGAACTCGACGACGCCGTACGCCGACGGATCCGCCATCCAGTAGGCGAAAATAACTGCGCCGGAAACGGATTGATGACGACGGAGGCTGGTTCCCAGCCCCGGTCCGTAAAAGATGTTGTCCCCCAACACCAGTGCGACCGAGTCGGTGCCGATGTGGTCGGCGCCGATGACGAACGCCCGCGCCAGCCCGTCGGGCTGCTCCTGCACCGCATAACTGATGTCGACGCCGAAAGCGCTGCCGTCGCCGAGCAATCGCGCAAAGGCAGGCGCATCGTGGCCGGTGGTTATCACCTGGATGTCGCGGATGCCCGCCAGCATCAGCGTGCACAGCGGATAGTAGACCAGCGGCTTGTCGTACACCGGCAGCAACTGCTTGCTGACACCCATCGTGATCGGATACAGGCGGGTGCCGGAGCCGCCGGCCAGGATGATCCCGCGCATGGCGTCGAGCCTAACCCGTCAGTCGGCCCGGTCGGCTTCGGTGAGGTCCGTGGCGGTCAGGGCCGCATCCAGATCGTCGTGGCGGAACACCGCGGTCACATGGTCGTGCACCACGCGGAACGCAACCGCCTGGGCGGCACCGGCGCCGGCGGGCGTCAGCTCGGCCACCACCACACCGCCGTGCACATACATCCGGCCGATCCCGGCGGTGACCTCCGCCGAAGCCGCCCACCGCCGCAGCGCCTGATGACCCTGCCCGGCGCCGTCGGCGTCGGCCACCTCGATGTCGTCACTGGAAAGCCGCTCCAGGGTGTCCAGGTCACCGGCGGCCAGGGCGTCATGCCAAGCGAGAACGGTCGCGATCTCCGATGTGCTCATGCCCTGCAAACTACCGCGTGCGATCGGCTCAGAATGCAGTGTGGTCGACCCAGTTCTGCCACACCGCGTCGTCACCGAACACCGCGATGTCGGTGTCGGCCACCGGAACCCGGCGCATCACCGCAAGGAACAGCTCGCGGGCCGGGCCCCGCAACGCCACCGACCCTTTGCCGTGCTCATGCGACCAGCTCAGCTCGCCGCTGTCCGCAGACCGGCTGACCGTCCACTCTCCCGCCGGCCCGAGGCCGTCGTCGGTGGCATGCAGGTGCACGCTTTGACCCTCGGCCAGCGGCTTCGGCTGCCCGTCGCGCCCGGGCAGCGACACAACCAACTCGAGCCATTCGCCGATCCCGTCTGCGGCCAACTCCGGTGACAGCTTGAAATCGCGGCCGAGCGCCAGCGCGGCGTCGGCTCGATGCACCGTCGCCTCGTGCACCCGGCGGCGCAGCCACCAGACCGCCGCGCGCGGACCCAGCAGCGTCCACGTCTGGTTGTCGGGTCCGATCTGCGTGATCGCCTCGAGCACCAGACGCGCGCCGTCGTTCAGCCAGTCGATTGCCGCGTCGGTGTCGGCGGGCGGCTTGCCGTCGACGACGTCGCGCGGATCCAGGGCATGGTCCAGCCGGTCGGCGACGATCTGTGCGGCCCAACGATGTCCGCGGCCGACGTGCCGGAACAGTTGGGTGAGATTCCATTCCGGGCAGGTCGGGATCGGCAGCGTGGGATCGCCGGAGCGGACCAGCTCACCGAAAGCACGGGTCTCATCGAGCAATGCTGCGGCGTAATCCACGCCGCCAGGCTAGTGGATTACGCCCCGGCTCAGAAGGGCCAACCGCCACCGCTGCCGCCGCCCAGGCCCGGCAACCAGGGGTTGTCACCGCCGCCGTTGGTGCCGACACCGGGCAGCCACGGCGACGGGGCGCCGCCCTTATTGCTGCCACCGCTGTTACCGGGCAACCACGACGGATTGTCGTTCTTACCGCCACCGCTGTTACCCGGCAACCACGACGGATTGTCGTTCTTACCGCCACCGCTGTTACCCGGCAACCACGACGGATTGTCGTTCTTGGGCGGGCTCTGGGCGGGCGGCTTGAAGATCGGCGGCAACTCCGGCTGCTTGGCCGGCGGCGCCGGTGCGGCCGGGGCTGGAATCTCTACCGGCGCCGGCGCGGGTACCTCGACCGGGACCGGAATCGGTACCGGCGCAGGCGCTGCGGGGGCAGGGGCCGCCGGAGCCGGAGCCTCCGCCGCGGGAGCCGCCGGTGCGGGAGCCGCCGGCACCGGTGCGGGAGCCGCCGGAGGCTTCTCGACGGGCGGAGCCGGGGCCGCAGGTGCCGGTGCGGCGGGTGCCTGCTTGGGCGCCACCTCGGGTGCCGGGGCCGGCGCCTGCTGAGTGGGCACCACGATGTGCTGGCCGGGGTCGGGATGATCGGACGCGGTGGGCCGGATACTGACCGCCAGCGCCACCGCCAGACTGGCCACGCCGACGACGAAGAAAGCCGCCAGGCCACTGCCGGCCAACATGAAGGGCCTGCGGTGCCGAGCGGGCTCGGTCTCGTCGACGGCGAGCAGCCGGGAACTCGGTGCGTCGCCGTCGGCGACCTCGTCCTCGGCGACATCCGTGTCGGCGAAGGCGAAGTAGTCGCGGTCGGTGTCGTCGTCGAGCGCGCTGTAGGCCAGTGCGTGCTCGCCCACCGTGGCGTCGTAGTCGCCCGCCTGGTAGGCGTATCCCAGCGCGACCAGATCCGGATCGATCACGCCGGTGCCCGGGTCACGCGCCCACGCCATCGCCGACGTGGACGAGTCGAACAGCGGTGCGTGGGCGCTGGCCAGCGCCGCGCCCCGCGCCAGCGCCGTCTCCGGCTCCTCGGGCAGGCTGACCGGGAGCGCACTGGCGGCGTCCAACTCCGGCTTGACCACGCCGACATTGACCCCGGAGCCCACCACGAACAGGCCGTCGGGCCGGGACTCGAGCCGGCCGGCCTCCGCGGCCAGACCGGTCAGCTCGCGCAGCGCGACGTCGTCGTCGGACGGCAGCGCCACTCGGCGCACTTCGGTGATCGAGCCGTCGGCCGAGTCGACGACGGCCAGCGTCGCACCGTCGGGCTCGACGAACAGCAACGCGGTCCGCTGGTAGCCGATCGCGCCACCCACCGTCTGGGCCAGCGCAGCGGCCGCCAGGAAAGCCGACACCAGCATGACGTTCTCGACCCGACGATCCGCCAAGGCGTCACGCAGCCGGCCCGCCTGCAGCTGATCGGCAACGGTCACCCCCGTCGAGGCCAACCGGTAACCGCCCTCCTGCGCGCTCTCCTGGGTGCCCAGGATGGCCGACACCACCTGATCGGGGAACGCCGTACTGCCGGCGTCCACCTCGAAGCCGTCCTCATCGACGGTGACGCCGCCGGCGTTTTCTCCCTCGACTAGGACCATGCGTACCGACGGCGGCGCCATCGAGACGCCGAGAACGATGTCCACCGCACCTCCTCCGCCGCGGCCGGTGATTGATTAGCCCATCTTATCTGTCTGCGCTGTAATTCCCCACCTAAAAATGGAGGCCCGGGATCGGGATCGGAATCGGAATCCCCCCACCACGGCCGTGTCCACCACCGTGCCCGCCGCCGCGACCGTGACCACCACCACGACCCGGGCCGTCGTCGTCGCCCCAGCCGCCGCGGCCCCAACCACCCTTCGGCGGGCCGAGGATCGGCGGACCGCCGGGCAGGCCGGGAATCTCCAGCTTCGGGATGATCGGCGGCGGCGCGGCCGGTGGTGGCGGCGGTGCGGGCGCCACGGGCTGCGGCGCTGGAGCTGGCGCCCGTGGGGCCGGAGCCGGAGCCGGAGCCGGGTTTTTCGGCGGGGCCGGCTCGCCCGCCGGTGCGGGCGGCGCCGACGGCGGCGGAGCCGGTGGGGGGACCGCGGCCTTAGGCGGCGGGTGCGCGGGGGTGACGACGTTGGCCCGCACGTCGGGTTTGCTGTGGTTGGCCGTGCGCATCCCCACAGCCAGCGCAATCGCCAGAGCCAGCACCCCGACCACGAACAGCGCCGCCACCCCGCCGGTGACCAGGATCGGTTTGCGTTCCCGCGGCTGGATGGCGGTGGTGAAGTCCAGCAGTCGGGAGTCGACGAGTTCGGGGTCGTCGACCACGTCCTGCATTCCCGACGGCAGGTAGCCACTGTCGGTGAAGTCCGGGAGCGCACTGTAGGCCAGCGGCTCGTTGTTGGCGGTGGCGTTGTAGTCCACCTCACCGGGTGCGACGTAGGCGTAGCCCGCGCTGACCAGCGCCGGGCCCACCGCACCGGTGCCGAGATCCTGCGCCCAGGCCAGCGCCCGGGTGGAGGACGAGAACAGCGGCGCATGCGCGCTGGCCAGCGCCGCCCCGCGGGCCAGCGCCATGTCGGGTTCCTCGGGCGCACTGACCGGCAGCGGGCTGGCCTTGTCCAATTCAGGTTTGATCATCCCGACGTTCACACCGCCCGAGCCCACCACGAACAGCCCCTCGGGGCGCGACTCCAGCTTCTCCGCCCCGGCGACCAACTCGGTCAGCTCGGCGACCGCGCGGTCGTCGTCGGGCGACAGTGGCTGCCGCTGGATCTCGGCGATCGATCCGTCGTCGGCGCTGACCACCGCCAGGGTGGCGGCGTCCGGTTCGACGAACAGCAGGGCGGTTCGCTCGTGCCTGGTCGCACTGCCCACCGCCTGTGCCAGCGCCGCGGCCGCCAGGAACGCCGACACCAGCATCACGTTTTCGACCTTGTGCCCGGCCAGGGCTTCGCGCAGCGCGTACGCCTCGGCCGGGTTGGTCCAGGTCACGCCGGTCGAACTGAGCTGGTAGCCGCCCTCGCGAGCGCCCTCGCGGGTGCCCAGGATCGCCGAGACCACCCGCTCCGGGGCGCTCTGGGTATCAGCGCCGACCTCGAAGTCATCGTGCTCCACGGTGACCCCGTCACCGTTTTCGCCTTCCACCAACACCATGCGGACCGTCGAGGGGGCGACCGACACCCCGAGAACGATGTCCACGGAAACCTCCACCTGCTGCTGTTCGGTCAGTGTTGGGGGCTGAACCCCCGCCAGGACCGGCCGATACCGGCTTCATCGCAGCCGCGTGGCGACTGGCAGATCCGAAGGGCTAACCGGACTTGATGAAGTTCTGGTATGAGCGGGACGGCGTCGGCCCGCGCTGGCCCTGATATTTCGACCCTACCCGCGTACTGCCGTAAGGGTGCTCCGCCGGACTCGTCAATCGCAGCAGACACAGCTGGCCGATCTTCATTCCCGGCCACAATGTGATCGGCAGGTTCGCCACGTTGGACAGCTCCAAGGTGATGTGCCCGGAGAACCCCGGGTCGATGAAACCCGCGGTGGAGTGGGTCAACAGGCCCAATCGGCCCAGGCTCGACTTGCCCTCCAGCCGGCCGGCCAGGTCCTCGGGCAGGGTGCAGCACTCCAGCGTGGAACCCAGCACGAATTCGCCGGGGTGCAGCACGAACGGCTCGCCGGGTTTGGGTTCGACCAGCGTGGTGAGCTCGTCCTGCTGCTGGGCGGGGTCGATGTGGGTGTAGCGGGTGTTGTTGAACACCCGGAAGAAGCTGTCGAGGCGGACATCCACGCTGGACGGCTGTACCAGGGCGTCGTCGAAGGGTTCGATGGCAAGCCGGCCGGCGGCGATTTCGGCCCGCAGATCGCGATCGGAGAGCAGCACCGCACGAGCGTATCCGCTGACCGCCGCGGGTATCGGCGCCGACTGTGCGGTTTGGCCCGGAAATCATCGCTTCTGCCGACAATTCCGCACAGTCGACGCCATCGTCGCCGGACGCTCCGACCGCGGGTGCTAGCCTGCTAGCGCACCGATGCCGATGTAGTTCAATGGCAGAACATCAGCTTCCCAAGCTGAGAACGCGGGTTCGATTCCCGTCATCGGCTCCACGTTTGA
>CAYNJD010000028.1:0-17594 GCA_964397355.1 uncultured Mycobacterium sp.
GGGACGTCGGTTGGACGGCCGCGGGCACAGGAACGACCCGCCCCAGATGTCACCGGGCAAAGTGGGCGGCGTAGCTGATGGCGGCGTCGGTGGGAATTGCAGCGTGTTCGAGCGTTCGAGTCGTAGCGTCGGTGACCACCAGCGCCGCGCCCGAGCCGAGCGCGCGGCCGATTGCGGCCATCGCCATATCCCATTGCTCCGGATCCAGAACGGCGGAGTAAATACCAGAGATCAGTTGTGAGAATTCATCGACCGCGCTCATCGACGGGCCTGAATTCAACTGTGGACCTGCACATCCGGCACGCTCCCGACTTCCGAAGTGCTGGGAAGACCGCTGTCTTCGTGCGCAAAAGTGTACGCCGATTTCATCCATTCGGATGAGGTGAGTTTGCTCTCGCGGTGTTTGCCTTGGAGGTGTTCGGCGGTGGTTCCCACCGTGGGTCCCTGCGGCATCAAGGAGGCGATCGTCATGGCGCAATTGGTCGTCAAACCCGGGATGTCGGCGCTGGTCGGTCCGCACGGTGATGCGTTCGGCGCGGCGGCCCGGCATGCGCAACAGTGGGCCCGGCGGGTCCTCACCGAGTTGGTGGCGGCGGTCGGCCGCATCGGCCGCTGGGCCCACGAGTCGGATGGAGAACTCCGGTGGCTCGAGCCGGGCTACTTCGAAACGGCGCGGATGGCGCGGGAGATGTACCGGTTGTGACGGCGAAAGCCGGCCGGGCGCAACAGAACACCCAGGAAAGGAACCGAATAATGTCTGAACAGAACATCGAACTGATCCGAACCGGCTATCAGGCGTTCGCCACCGGCGACACCGCGGCGTTGATGGCGCTCTTCGACGATGACATCGAGTGGGTGCAGCCGGGTGACAGCGGGGTCAGCGGAATCTACCGTGGCAAAACCGAACTCGCCGAGTTCCTGACGGCGTTGGCCGCCAAGGCGCCGACGATCACCCCGCAGCGGTTTCTCGCCGACGGCGACACCGTGGTGGTGCTCAGCGAGGCCGCCATCGGCGGCGAGCGGGGCCACTCTGCCGAGGTGTACACCCTCCGCAACGGCAAGACGGTGCGGGTCCAGGTGTACGGCGACACTGCCATGATGGAACGTCAGTACGGCCGAAAGCACGTCGCGGCAAGCTGATCGACCGGCGGCGTAGCCGCGGTGCCGGGGTGGCGGTAACAATGTCCCCATGACGAAATTGTGGGTGGAACGGACCGGTACCCGGCGCTACACCGGGCACAGTTCCCGGGGCGCGCAGGTGCTGGTCGGCAGCGAAGACGTCGACGGTGTCTTCACCCCCGGCGAACTGCTCAAGATCGCGCTGGCCGCGTGCAGCGGGATGTCCAGTGACGCCCCGCTGGCCCGCCGCCTCGGCGACGACTACCCGGCGACGATCCACGTCTCGGGACCCGCCGACCGTGAGCAGGAACGCTATCCGCTGCTGGAGGAGACCCTGGCGCTGGACCTGTCGGGTCTGGAAGACGCCGAGAAGCAGCGGCTGCTGACCGTGGTGCACCGCGCCGTCGAGCAGGTCTGCACGGTGGGCCGCACGCTGGCGGCCGGCACCGAGGTGCGCTTCGAGGTCGACTCCGGTGGCCGAGGCTGACGTCCGGCTCACCGCCTGGGTGCACGGCCACGTCCAGGGGGTGGGCTTTCGGTGGTGGACCCGCTCGCGGGCGCTGGAGCTCGGGCTGAGCGGCTACGCCGCGAACCGCCCGGACGGCCGGGTGCAGGTCGTCGCCCAGGGGCCCCGCGACTACTGCCAGCGCCTGCTCGACCTGCTGCGGGGCGGGTCCACACCGGGCCGGGTGGACACCGTTGTCGTCGATTGGACGGCTGCCGGGGACCCGATCGACGGATTCAGCGAACGCTAGACCGGTAGTCTCACACCCCGTGCACCTCAAGAGTCTGACGCTGAAGGGCTTCAAGTCCTTCGCCTCGCCGACGACTCTGCGCTTCGAGCCGGGCATCACCGCGGTCGTGGGGCCCAACGGTTCGGGGAAATCCAACGTCGTCGATGCGCTGGCCTGGGTAATGGGCGAGCAGGGCGCCAAGACGCTGCGCGGCGGCAAGATGGAAGACGTCATCTTCGCCGGCACCTCCTCACGTGCCCCGCTGGGCCGCGCCGAGGTCACCGTCACCATCGACAACTCCGACAACGCGCTGCCCATCGAGTACGCCGAGGTGTCGATCACCCGGCGGATGTTCCGCGACGGAGCCAGCGAATACGAGATCAACGGCTCCAGCTGCCGGTTGATGGACGTCCAGGAACTGCTCAGCGACTCCGGCATCGGCCGCGAGATGCACGTCATCGTCGGCCAGGGCCGGCTGGCGCAGATCCTGGAGTCGCGTCCCGAAGACCGCCGCGCCTTCATCGAAGAGGCCGCCGGAGTGCTCAAGCACCGCAAGCGCAAGGAAAAGGCGGTCCGCAAACTCGACGCGATGTCGGCCAACCTGGCCCGGCTGACCGACCTGACCACCGAGCTGCGCCGGCAGCTCAAGCCGCTGGGCCGCCAGGCCGAGGTCGCGCGCCGCGCCGCCACCATCCAGGCCGACCTGCGCGACGCCCGGCTGCGGCTGACGGCCGACGACCTGGTCGCCCGGCAGGCCGAGTTCGCCGGGACCACCGACGCCGAGGCGACACTGCGCCGTGAACACGACCAGATCACCGAGCGGCTGACGATCGCCGCCGACGAGCTGACCGCCCATGAGTCCGCGGTCGCCGCCTTGACCCAGCGCGCCGAAGCCGCACAGCAGACCTGGTTCTCGCTCTCGGCGTTGGCCGAGCGGGTCAGCGCCACGGTGCGGATCGCCAGCGAACGCGCCCAGCACCTCGACGAGGAGCCCATCACCACCGGCGGCGTCGACCCCGACGCCCTGGAGGCCGAGGCCGAAGAGGTGGCCGCCGCCGAGCGCCAGCTGCTGGCCGAACTCACCGAGGCCCGCGGCCGGCTGGAGGCCGCCCGCGCGGAGCTGGCCGAACGCGAGCGCCGCAGCGCCGAGGCCGAGAAAGCCCACCTGGCAGCGGTGCGCGCCGAAGCGGATCGCCGCGAGGGCCTGGCCCGGCTGACCGGTCAGGTGGAGACGATCCGGGCGCGGGTCGAGTCGATCGACACCCACGTGGCGCAGCTGTCGACGCGCATCGAGGAGGCCGCTGCACGGGCCCAGGCCGCCCAGGCGGAGTTCGAGACGGTGCAGGGCCGGGTCGCCGAGCTCGACCAGGGCGAGGTCGGCCTCGACGAGCACCACGAACGGGCGGTCGCGACATTGCGGCTGGCCGACGAGCGGGTCGCCGAACTACAGGCCGCCGAGCGCAGCGCCGAACGCCAGGTCGCCTCGCTGCGCGCCCGCATCGAGGCGTTGTCGATGGGGCTGGAACGCCGCGATGGCGCCGCCTGGCTCGCCGAAAATCACAGCGGTTCAGGGCTTTTCGGGTCGATCGCCAAGCTGGTCAAGGTGCGCTCGGGGTATGAGGCCGCGCTGGCGGCGGTGCTCGGGTCGGCCGCCGACGCGCTGGCCGCCGAAAACGCCGGCGCGGCCCGCGCGGCGCTGAACGCGCTGAAGAGCGCCGACGGCGGGCGGGCCGCGATCGTGCTGGCCGACTGGCCGCTGCGGCAGCCGCCGCAACCGACCGGGGAACTGCCCGACGGCGCCCGGTGGGCGCTGGACCTGATCGACGCCCCGGACCGGTTGCGCGGTGCGATGACGGCCATGCTGTCGGCGGTGGTGGTCGTCGCCGATCTGCCCGCGGCGCTGGACCTGGTGGCCGCCCGCCCGGGGGTGCGGGCGGTGACCGTCGACGGCGACCTGGTCGGCGCCGGATGGGTCAGTGGCGGCTCGGACCGCAAGCCCTCCACCCTGGAGATCAACAGCGAGATCGACAAGGCCCGCGCCGAACTGGAGGGCTCCGAAGCGCAGGCCGGGCAACTCGGGGCGGCACTGTCGGGTGCGCTGAGCGAGCAGGCCGCCCGTCAGGACGCCGCCGAGCAGGCGCTGGCCGCCCTCAACGAATCCGACGCCGCGATCGCCGCGACCCACGAGCAGCTGGGCCGGCTCGGACAGGAGGCCCGCACCGCCGAAGCGGAGTGGCGCCGCCGGCTACGTGAACGCGAAGAGCTGGAGGCCGGCCGGGCCCAGACCGTCACCGAGCTCGGTGAACTGGAGGCGCGGCTGCGCAACGCCGAACAGGATCAGCCGGCCGCCACCGAGCAACCGGTGGACCGGCAGCAGATCGCGGCGGCCGCCGAGGCGGCGCGCGGTGTGGAGGTGGAGGCCCGGCTGGCGGTGCGCACCGCTGAGGAACGCGCCGATGCCGTTCGGGGCAAAGCGGATTCGCTGCGCCGGGCGGCGGCCGCCGAGCGCGAGGCGCGGGTGCGCGCCGAGCAGGCCCGAGCCGCCCGCGCGCTGGCAGCGGCGACGGCGGCCACGGTGGCCGAAGCCGGGGGAGCGCTGGCGCGTCGGCTGCAGCTGGTGGTGGCGGCCGCGTCGCGGATCAGGGACGGGCTGGCCGGCGAACGCCAGCAGCGGGCCGCGGCGATGGGCGCCGTTCGTGATGAGGTGAACTCACTGAGCACCCGGATCACCGCGCTCACCGAATCGCTGCACCGCGACGAGGTCGCCAAGGCGCAGGCCGCGCTGCGCATCGAACAGCTCGAGCAGACGGTGCTCGAACAGTTCGGGATGAGCTCGGCGGATCTGATCGCCGAATACGGCCCGGACGTTCCGTTGCCGCCGAGTGAGCTGGAGCTCGCCGAATTCGAGCAGGCCCGTGAACGCGGCGAACAGGTGACCGCGCCCGCCCCGATGCCGTATGACCGGGCCACCCAGCAGCGCCGGGCCAAGCGCGCCGAACGCGAGCTGGCCGAGCTGGGCCGGGTCAATCCGCTGGCGCTGGAGGAGTTCGCCGCGCTCGAAGAGCGCTACAACTTCCTGTCCACCCAGCTCGAGGACGTCAAAGCGGCCCGCAAGGACCTGCTCGACGTGGTAGCGGACGTCGACACGCGGATCCTGCAGGTGTTCACCGAGGCCTACGCCGACGTGGAACGCGAATTCCGCGAGGTGTTCGCGGCGCTGTTCCCCGGCGGCGAAGGCCGGCTGCTGCTGACCGACCCCGGCGACATGCTGACCACCGGTGTCGACGTCGAAGCCCGCCCGCCCGGCAAGAAGGTCAAGCGGCTGTCGCTGCTGTCCGGCGGCGAGAAGTCGCTGACCGCGATCGCCATGCTGGTCGCGATCTTCCGGGCCCGCCCGTCGCCGTTCTACATCATGGACGAGGTCGAGGCCGCGCTCGACGACACCAACCTGCGCCGCCTGCTCGCGTTGTTCGAGATGCTGCGCGCCCGCTCGCAGCTGATCGTCATCACCCACCAGAAGCCGACCATGGAGGTCGCCGACGCGCTGTACGGGGTGAGCATGCAGGGCGACGGGATCACCGCGGTGATCTCGCAGCGCATCCGCGGGCAAGAGCTCGTCTCCAGCCCGTCCTAGGCGTTGTCGCCCGTCAACTCGCCCAGGGTGAACCGCGTTTCGGTGGCGCCTCCAGTTCTGCTGGCAGGTGATCCTGCAGGAGGCGTGTGAGCTGTCGTGAAATGCGCTGATGGGTGACCTGTGGTCGCGGCGACGTGATGATGGTCCGCAGATTACGCCGCAGGCGTCTGCGTCGTAGGCTGCCGAGCCCCACCGACAACCCATGCCCACCGAGCCCCTGAAACAATGGTCGAGTGTCTGAAGGTCTCTGGATCGCCATCGCGGTCGCCGCCGCCCTCGTCGTCATCGCCGCACTGATCTTCGGTCTGGTCCGTCACCGTCGGCGGCGGATCAACCTGTCCGCGCCGCAACGCGAGAGTCTGGACCGCTCCGGCGGCTACACCGCCTCCTCGGGTATCACCTTCAGTCGCACCGATCTGTCGGAGCCGCCGGCCCCCGTGATCGGAGACGACGCGACCGTCCCGCGGGATGCGCCCCGGCGCACCATCACCGACGTCGATCTGCCCGAAGCGGCGCCCGAAGTCCTTCACGAACCGCAGGCAGCGCCGGCGCCAGCGGCCGTCGAGCCCGAGATCGAGCCGGTCGAGGGCCGGATGCAGCGGCTGCGCGGCCGGCTGGCCAAGTCGCAGAACGCGTTGGGGCGCAGCATGCTCGGGCTGCTCGGCGGCGGCGACCTCGACGACGACTCGTGGCAGGACGTCGAGGACACCCTGCTGGTGGCCGACCTGGGGCCGGTGGTCACCGAATCGGTGGTGGCCCAGCTCCGCGAACGGCTGGCCGGCGGGCAGGTGCGCACCGAGGCCGATGCCCGCGCGGTGCTGCGCGACGTGCTGATCACCGAGCTGCAGCCGGGTCTGGACCGCTCCATCCGCGCGCTGCCGCACGACGAGCACCCGTCGGTGCTGCTGGTGGTCGGGGTCAACGGCACCGGCAAGACCACCACCGTCGGCAAGCTGGCCCGGGTGCTGGTGGCCGACGGCCGGCGGGTGGTGCTGGGCGCTGCGGACACGTTCCGGGCAGCGGCCGCCGACCAGCTGCAGACCTGGGCGGCGCGGGTGGGCGCGGACGTGGTGCGCGGTGCCGAGGGCGCCGACCCGGCGTCGGTCGCGTTCGACGCCGTCGACAAGGGCGTTTCGGCGGGCGCCGACGTGGTGGTCATCGACACCGCCGGCCGGCTGCACACCAAGACCGGCCTGATGGACGAACTCGGCAAGGTCAAGCGGGTGGTGACGCGCCGCGCCGCCGTCGACGAGGTGCTGCTGGTGCTGGATGCCACCATCGGACAGAACGGCCTGGCGCAGGCCAGGGTGTTCGCCGACGTCGTCGACATCACCGGGGTGGTGCTGACCAAACTGGACGGAACCGCCAAAGGCGGCATCGTCTTCCGGGTGCAGCAGGAGCTGGGGGTGCCGGTCAAGCTGGTGGGACTCGGTGAGGGACCCGACGACCTGGCGCCGTTCGAGCCGGCGGCCTTCGTCGACGCGCTGCTGGGCTGATTTCACTGCGCCGACGCCGATCGTGACCATCCTGTTACCGCGGATCGGCCGTACGGTAATTTTTCCCCGTGCTTCCCTCAGCATTTGTTGCAGCTGTGCGCTGTCTCACCCCCGTTTTGGTCGTCGCGGCCCTCATCGGTGCGCCCCCGGCACTCGCCGATGGGGACAATCCGCTGGCCGGCATGCCGTTCTACGTCGATCCCATCTCGAAGGCGATGCATGCCTCCAACGCGCAGCCGGACAGCGCCGAGCTGGCCCGAGTCGCCAACACACCCCAGGCGTACTGGCTCGACCAGGCGTTTTCGCCCGGCGCAGTCGGTACAACGGTGGCTCGGCACACCGGTGCCGCGGCGGCGGCCGGCGCCATGCCGGTACTGGTGCTCTACGCCATCCCGCACCGTGACTGTGGCAGCTACGCCGCCGGCGGATTCTCCTCCGGTGCGTCCTACCGCGCCTGGGTCGACAGCGTCGCCGACGGCATCGGCGGCAACCCGGCCGCGATCATCGTGGAACCCGATGCCCTCGCGATGGCCGACTGCCTCTCCGGTGATCAGCGGCAGGAACGCTTCGAGTTGATCAGCTACGCCGTCGACACGTTGGGCCGCAACCCGGCCACGGCGGTCTACGTCGACGCCGGGCACTCCCGCTGGGTCAATGCGGGCGAAATGGCCAACCGGCTCAACCAGGCCGGGGTGGCGCGCGCTCGGGGCTTCTCCCTCAACACCACGAACTACTTCACCACCGAAGAGGAGATCGGCTACGGCGAAGAGATCTCGGGAATGACGGGTGGCAAGCACTACGTGATCGACACCTCCCGCAACGGCGCCGGCCCGGCCGAAGGCGACCCCTACGGTTGGTGCAACCCCAGCGGCCGGGCACTGGGCACGCCGCCTACCGCCGACACCGCGGGCGCGCACGCCGACGCCTACCTGTGGGTCAAGCGGGTGGGGGAGTCCGACGGCAACTGCGGTGCCGGCGAGCCCGCCGCGGGCCACTTCGTCAGCGAGTACGCGATCAACCTGGCGCGCAACGCGGGCTGAGCGCGGACGGCGGAGGCGGCGGACCCGATCGTGCCGCGGCTGCCTATGGTCAAGCGGTGACGATCAGCTATGACGAGGCGCTGGCCGACCGGATTCGCGCCCATCTGAACGAGCACGACCGCCGTACCGTGACCGACCCGTCGAAGCGGCACGCGGCCGTCGCGGTGGTGATCGTGGACTCCGAGGTCGGCGAAGACCGGGTCGATCCCGCGCCCGTGGACGACTGGATCGGCGGGCGGCCCATGCCGGCGGCCGGCCTGGACGGCCGCATGGTCGATGTATCCGGAGGTGCGGCCTTCCTCTTGTGCCGCAGAGCATCTCGTCTCAACTCGCATGCCGCGCAGTGGGCGCTGCCCGGCGGCCGGCTGGATCCCGGCGAAACCGCGGTCGACGCCGCCCTTCGCGAGTTGGACGAGGAGGTCGGCGTCAGGCTGTCCGCCTCGGCCGTGCTGGGCCTACTCGACGACTATCCGACCCGCTCCGGCTACGTCATCACGCCGGTGGTCGTCTGGGGCGGCGGGCGGCTCGATCTCCGTCCCGCGCCGGCCGAGGTGGTGGCGGTCTACCGCGTGGGACTACACCAACTGCAACGCGACGATTCACCGCGCTTCATCAACATTCCGGAGAGCCCACGTCCGGTGGTGCAGATCCCGTTGGGTAACGACCTCATTCACGCGCCGACCGGCGCGGTGCTGTTGCAACTGCGATGGCTGTGCCTGGAGGGCCGATCCGACCGGGTCGACGAGTTGGAGCAACCGGTGTTCGCCTGGAAGTAGGTCCGGACGCGGCAGTCGGGTTCTAGGCTGCGGTCCATGATCAAAGACCGCGCCGCGCTTGTGGTGGGCAGTATCCGGCTGGCCTCGGGGGTCTCCTTCCTCGTCGATCCCCTTCGGGCGAACCGATTGTGGGGAGAGTCGGACGATCCCGGACCTTCCGCGAGACTGCTGCTTCGGTCGATGGGTTACCGCGACGCGCTGATCGGAGGACTACTCGTCAACGGGGCGCTGCGAGGCCGCGACACGCGCGGCTGGTTCCTGGCATCCGGTGGTGCCGACGCCGCCGACCTGCTCGGCGGGGTGAGCGTGCACGCCGACCTCAAGCGCGGACAGCAGATCATCGGTCTCGGTGGAGCCGTTGTCGGCATCGGCGTCGGACTCTGGGGTGGCATGCGTCGGCGACCGAGATCAGCTGCAGCGACAGAAACCAAGGCGACTACATGAGCGGTCTCGCCGAGCAGACCCGGTGGATGGATGCCACCGCGCAGGCGGAGCTGGTCGCCAAGGGTGAGGTCACCCCGAGCGAGCTGTTGGATGCCGCGATCGCGCGGATCGAACAATCCAATCCCGCCCTGAACGCGGTGGTCATCGAGTGGTTCGACCACGCGCGGGTGATCGCCGCCGATCCGGGCCTGCCCGCGGGCCCGTTCCATGGTGTCCCGTTCCTGCTCAAGGACCTCTACACCGACTTCGCCGGCCAGACACTGTCCAACGGGAACGCCGCGCTGAAAGCCGCTGGCAGGATTGCTGTCTCGGACACCACCCTGGTCGCCCGGTGCAAGGCGGCCGGGCTGGTTATCGCCGGGCGGACCAACAGCCCGGAATTGGGCAGTCTGCCCACCACCCAGCCGCTGGCCTGGGGACCGACCCGCAACCCATGGGCGCCGGACCGGACACCCGGCGGGTCCAGCGGCGGCGCGGCGGCCGCGGTGGCGACCGGCATGGTGCCGTTCGCCAATGCCTCCGACGGCGGCGGCAGCATCCGCATCCCGGCGTCGTGCTGCGGGATCGTGGGACTCAAGCCGAGTCAGGGCCGCATCACGGTCGGCCCGAACCGCGCTGAGGCGGGACTCGGCGTCGAACTGTGCGTCAGCCGATCGGTGCGCGACACCGCGGGACTGCTCGATGCGGTGCGCGGTCCCGGTGTCGGTGACACCGTCATCGCGCCGGAACCGCGACGCCGGTACGTCGAGGAGGTCGGCGCCGATCCGGGACGGTTACGCATCGGGTTCCTCGACGCGCATCCGCGCGGCGAGACGCTGCACGACGACTGCCGATCGGCGGTGCGGGCGGTGGCGTCGATGCTCGAAGGGCTCGGGCACATCGTGGAACCGGCCTGGCCGTCCTGCCTCGCCGACACCGCACTGGTGCACCGGTTCATGGCGTTGTGGGCGACGCAGCTGGCGCTGGCGGCCCGCGAGATCGGCGCCGTCCTCGGACGCGAGGTGACCGCGGACGACATGGAGCCGGTGAACTGGGCGCTGGTCGAGCAGGCGCAGCGGTTGACCGCCGTCGACTATGCCGCGGCGCAGGCGGCGGGCTGGACGTTCCGGCGTGCACTGCAGCAGTGGTGGGCCGACGGCTGGGATTTGCTGCTGACGCCGACGGTCGCCGAGCCGCCACCGCTGCTGACCGAGTTCGAGAACGACCCCGCACATCCGACCGCACCGCAGCGGCGGGCTGGGCAGTTCGCCGCGTTCACGCCGCCGTTCAACATCAGCGGGCAGCCGGCGATCAGCCTTCCGCTGTACCGCAACGGCGACGATCTTCCGATCGGCGTCCAGTTCGCCGCCGGCTACGGCCGCGAGGACATCCTGATTCGCGTTGCCTCGCAACTGGAATCAGCACACCCGTGGTCGGGGACTCGCCCGCCGATTCCCCGGCGGTCGCGCGCCGGGTAGCAGCAAGCGCAAGCAGGCCCCCGCCGTGGGCGGGGGCCTGCTGCGGGTAAGACCGGAAACTACTTCGGAGGCATCCGGATGCCGCCGTCGACTCGGACGACCTCGGCGTTCATATAGGAGTTGGTGATCAGCTCGACCACCATCGACGCGAGTTCCTCGGGTTTGCCGAGCCGGTGCGGGAACAGCACGGACTCGCCGAGCTTGGCTTTGAAGGCCTCGGAGGCCTCGCCTTCGCCGTAGATCGGGGTGTCGATCAGGCCGGGCGCGACGGTGTTGACGCGGATGCCGACCGCCGACAGGTCGCGGGCCACCGGAAGGGTCAGCCCCACGACACCGCCCTTGGACGACGAGTAGGCGGCCTGACCGATCTGCCCGTCGAAGGCCGCCACACTGGTCATGTTGACGATCGCGCCCCGCTCGCCGGTGTCGGTGGGCTCGTTGCGGCTCATGGCGGTGGCCGCGATACGGATGCAGTCGAAAGTGCCGACCAGGTTGATGTCCAGCACCTTCTTGTACAGGTCGAGCCGGTGCGCCGACTCGTACTCGCCGTCCTTGCCGATGGTGCGCTGGGCCCAGCCGATACCGGCCGAGTTCACCAATGCCCGCAGCGGGCCGAGATCCGCGGCGGTGTTGACAGCGTCGATGATCTGCTCGGTGCTGGTCACGTCGACCGGGACGAACACCCCGCCGATCTCGTGGGCCAGCGCCTCACCCTTGTCCGCCTGCAGGTCGGCGACGACGACCCGGGCCCCCCTGTCGGCCAACTGACGCGCAGTCGCCGCACCGATTCCTGATGCGCCACCGGTGACGATCGCGCTCGCTCCATGAATATCCACGCCGGACACCCTACGCGGACGGTGGTCCGCCCCGGGATTCGGGAGAGTGAAAATGGTCGAAATTATCATTACGTCCCAATAACGACGGTTATGTCAGTCTGGCTGGCTTTCGACGGAACGACTGACTAAAACTGTTGTAGGTGGTCTAATTTCGTTGTAGTTTCCGCGTTCGTCCGCACGTTCGAGGGCATTTCAGGGAGTTCCCATGGCTGATAACGCCGCGTTGTCGGGCCCGCACGGCGTGGCTGCCCCGCGCCGTGGCGGTGTTGTGATCGCCGTCGTGAGCGCTCTCGCCGTCCTCGCCGGACTGGTCGGTGTGGTCGCAGGATCGCCGCTGACGCCGGCTTCGCCGGCCGCGGTGTCACCGGCCGTGGAGCTGACCGGTTCCGACGACATCGCCGCGGCGGCTGGAAACGGCACCGCCTTCGTCATGGGCGGCAGCGGCATCCCGCAGCCGTCGGAGGGGTATGTCAACGCCGCCAACCTGTTGTACCTGCAACCGCTCGGCTTCACCGGCACAGCGCATTCGCTGTTCACGCCCGAACTGACCTTCCCGGGCAACCTCTCAGAGGTGCAAGGCGCCCAGATCCTGGCCGACGCGATCCAGCAGGAGATCGCCGGCGGCGGCGTGAACGCCGACAACCCGGTGTACGTCTTCGGCTATTCGCAGAGCTCGGCGATGTCGTCGATGACGATGGAGCAGCTCCACCACGAGGGGGTGCCGGCCGAGGACGTCCACTTCGTGCTGGTCGGCAATTCCGCCAACCCCAACGGTGGTCTGGTCGAACTGCTCAACTTCTGGGGCGGGGATCTGACTTTTTGGAACGGTCTGACCCTGGGGCACCCGACCCCGGACTACTTCACCACCGACGTCTTCACCATGGAATACGACGGGTATGCTGATTTTCCTCGTTATCCGCTGAACCTGCTGGCAGATCTCAATGCGATTGCGGGAATGTTTTTGCTGCACGACGGATATCTGGGTCTGAGCGCGGACGATATCGCGAACGCCATTCCCTTGGAAACAACCGGGGACAGCCTCACCAACTACTACATGATCCCCTCCGAGACGTTGCCGCTGCTGGATCTGCTGCGGCTGAACCCGGTCTGGGGCAGCCCGCTGGCCGCCCTGCTGGAGCCCGACCTGCGCATCCTGGTCAACCTCGGCTACGGCAGCATCACCGAAGGCTGGAATCAGGGGCCGGCCAACGAGCTCACCTCGTTCAGCTGGGAGCTGTTTCCGAGCCACCTGAACTGGGACGACGTCTACACCGCCCTGGTCAACGGCTGGTCAGAGGGAGTCCAGGCGGCGTTTCAGGAACTGCAGGATCCCAACACTTACATGCTCGGCGGATTCATGCAGGAGGAGCCGTTCTCGATCCTGTGGAACGCGGCGCAACGCGTCTTCAATGACATCCAGGACCCCGTCTCGCTGTTCGGCGGGTCGGCGATGGCCACCGACACCTCGGACGTCGTGAACTCGCTGGACTCCGTCGCCGACAGTCAGCTCGACCTGTCCTGGATCACCGACGCGCTCGGCCTCACCTGATCAACCCACCCCGGGCCGCTCAGGCCCGCCAACACGGATTTGTCGCAGAAAGGTCTTCTGAAATGAATCGTCGTCATCGTCGCAATACCGGGCAGCGCGGCCGCACCGCGGCCGGCCGGTTGTGTCGTGCCGTGGGCGGTGCCGCAGCGGCGCTGGCACTCGCGTTGACCCCGCTGGCGGCAGCCCCGGCCGCCCAGGCGGATTTCGATTTCCTGGACCCCAGCACCTGGTTCGACCCGTCCGACTTCGGCGTGCCCGACATCGACCCGGGCGACATCGGCATGGCCAGTTCGGATCTGATCGACATCGGCTCGGTCGACTTCAATGCGTTCGAGCCGGCTGACTGGGCGCTGCTCTACCAGGAGAACTTCTACCTGCCGATCCATGACGCCCTGGAAAACTTCCTGCACAACGCGGGCAACCAGCTGCTGATCGACTTCATCAACACCCCGTGGGTGCTGATGTTCGGCCGGGATCTGATCGGCGACGGTATCGACGGCTTCACCGGCACCAACAACTCGCTGTTCGGCTGGCTCGGCCTCGGCGACCTCGGCGACGGCGGCTTCCTGTTCGGCGACGGTGGTGACGGCGCGGCCGGTGTCGCCGGTGTCGACGGCGGCGTGGGCGGCGTCGGCGGGGACGCCGGACTGTTCGGCAACGGCGGCGCGGGCGGTCAGGGTGCCGCCGCGTTCATCGACGACGACGGCACCGTGATCGAAGCCGGCGCCGGCGGCCAAGGCGGCTCCGGCGGCCTCTGGTTCGGCGACGGCGGCGTCGGCGGCCAGGGCGGTACCGGCTTCCACGACACCCTCGAAGGCTCGACGCTGGTGGCGCACGACGGCGGCGACGGCGGCATGGGCGGCAACGCCGTCGCCGGCTGGGGCTTCGGCGGCGCCGGCGGCGTCGGCGGATCCGGTTGGGCCGGTGTCAACGGCCCCACCGTGACCGCATTGAACGGCGGCGACGCCGGCGACGGCGGGATCGGTGGCAGGGCCGGGTGGTTCCTGGGGCTCAGCGGTGACGGCGGCGCCGGCGGGATCGGCGGAGCCGGGGCGGACGGTGCCGCGGGCACGGCTTCCCAGCTGATGGGCGGTAACGGCGGTGACGGCGGTGACGGCGGCAGCGGCGGCGCCGCCGGCGTCAGCACCGCATGGATCGGCGGGGCCGGCCAGGCCGGTGAGGACGGTGACGGTGGTGACGGCGGCGCCGGCGGTGCAGGCTTGTTCAACCCGTTCGGTACCGGAGGCCAGGGTGGCGACGGCGGTGACGGCGGGGACGGTGGCACCGGCTCGACCGGTGGCGATGGCGGCGTCGGTGGTGTCGGCGGTGCCGGTGGCGGCGGCCGGATCGGTGGTGACGGTGGCCGCGGCGGAGACGGCGGCGACGCACTCGACCTGGTGGGCAACTCCGGCGGTGCCGGCGGGGCCGGTGGGGCCGGCGGCGACGGCAGCGTCGGCCCCGGTGGCGACGGCGGTCACGGCGGTCACGGCGGGGCCACGGACGGCGCACCCGGCCATGCCGGGCAGCCCGGCGAACCCAGCGTCGACGGTGCAGGCGGTGCCGGCGGCGCCGGCGGCGCACCCGGTAACCCTGCCTAGCGGCGGCCGTCGCGCTTGCGACCGACGCTAGGCTAGCGGCGTGTTTGAATCGCTGTCCGATCGGTTGACGTCCGCCCTGCAGGGGCTGCGCAGCAAGGGGCGTCTCACCGACGCCGACATCGACGCCACCGCCCGGGAGATCCGGCTGGCGCTGCTGGAAGCCGACGTGTCGCTGCCGGTGGTGCGGGAATTCATCGGCCGGATCAAGGACCGCGCCAAGGGCGCCGAGGTCTCCGGCGCGCTCAACCCGGCCCAGCAGGTCGTCAAGATCGTCAACGAGGAGCTCATCGGCATCCTCGGCGGGCAGACTCGCACCCTGGCGTTCGCCAAGACCCCGCCGACGGTCATCATGCTGGCCGGTCTGCAGGGCGCGGGTAAGACCACGCTGGCCGGCAAGCTGGCCAGCTGGCTGCGCGGCCAGGGCCACACGCCGCTGCTGGTGGCCTGTGACCTGCAGCGCCCGGGTGCGGTCAACCAGCTGCAGGTCGTCGGCGAACGCGCCGGGGTCGCGGTGTTCGCGCCGCACCCCGGGACGTCGGCGGAGGCGCACGAGGCGCAGATCGGCGCCGGGGATCCGGTCGCTGTGGCCGCCGCGGGCCTGGCCGAGGCCAAGACCAAGCACTTCGACGTCGTCGTCGTCGACACCGCCGGGCGCCTGGGCATCGACGAGGAGATGATGGCGCAGGCCGCCGCTATCCGTGACGCCGTGCAGCCCGACGAGGTGCTGTTCGTGCTGGACGCGATGATCGGCCAGGACGCGGTCACCACCGCCGACGCGTTCCGGGAGGGCGTGGGCTTCACCGGGGTGGTGCTGACCAAGCTGGACGGCGACGCCCGCGGTGGTGCGGCGCTGTCGGTGCGCGAGGTCACCGGCGCCCCGATCCTGTTCGCCTCCACCGGGGAGAAGCTGGAGGACTTCGACGTCTTCCACCCCGACCGGATGGCCAGCCGGATCCTGGGCATGGGCGACGTGCTCAGCCTGATCGAGCAGGCCGAGCAGGTCTTCGACGCGCAGCAGGCCGAGGAGGCCGCCGCCAAGATCGGCACCGGCGAACTCACGCTGGAGGACTTCCTCGAGCAGATGCTGGCGATCCGGAAGATGGGCCCGATCGGCAACCTGCTGGGGATGCTGCCCGGCGCCGGGCAGATGAAGGACGCGCTGGCCGCCGTCGACGACAGCCACCTGGACCGGCTGCAGGCCATCATCCGGGGCATGACACCCGCCGAGCGGGCCGACCCGAAGATCATCAACGCCTCCCGGCGGCTGCGCATCGCCAACGGCTCCGGGGTGAGCGTGTCGGAGGTCAATCAGCTCGTCGACCGATTCTTCGAGGCACGCAAGATGATGTCGTCGATGATGGGCGGCATGGGCCTGCCCGGGATGGGCCGCAAGAGCGCCACCCGGAAGAATGCGAAAGCCAAAGGCGGCAAAGGCAAGAAGGGCAAGAAGCGGGGACCGACCCCGCCGAAGGCGCGGAGCCCGTTCGGTGCGGGGATGCCCGCCGGTTTCCCCGACCTGTCGCAGCTGCCCGACGGTCTCAACGAGCTGCCGCCCGGGCTGGCCGATTTCGA
Organism: uncultured Mycobacterium sp.; assembly: GCA_964397355.1. Taxonomy (GTDB): domain Bacteria; phylum Actinomycetota; class Actinomycetes; order Mycobacteriales; family Mycobacteriaceae; genus Mycobacterium. Next base: position 16,256 of record CAYNJD010000028.1, read on the forward strand.
CCTGTCCAAACTGAACTTCCCGGGCCAGAAGTAACTTGGCGCTCCACGTCGCGGGCCGCGGGCTGCCCGATGAGCAACCGGTGCAGTACTGGATCGTCGACGGCACCATCAGCGTCGAGCCGGTCGACGGCGCGCAGACCGTCTTCTCCGACGGCTGGATCATCCCCGGTCTGGTCGATGCGCACTGCCATGTCGGGATCGGGCCGGGCGGTCCGGTCGACGCCGACGAGGCACTGCGCCAGGCCGAGACCGAGCGCCGCGCCGGTGTGCTGCTGATCCGCGACGCCGGTTCACCGATCGACACCCGTGGGTTCGACGACCGCGACGACCTGCCGCGCATCATCCGCGCCGGCCAGCACCTGGCCCGCACCAAGCGCTACATTCCCGGGCTGGGCCTGGACGTCGACGACGAAACCGAGCTGCCGGAAGCCGTTGCGGCCCAAGCGCGTCGCGGTGACGGCTGGGTGAAACTGGTGGGGGACTGGATCGACCGCGGGATCGGCGACCTGGCGCCGCTGTGGTCAGACGATGTGCTGGTGGCGGCCATCGACGCCGCGCATGCCAACGGCGCCCGGGTCACCGCGCACGTGTTCGGCGAGGACGCGTTGCCCGGACTGATCAACGCCGGCATCGACTGCATCGAGCACGGCACCGGGCTCACCGACGAGCTGATCGAGTTGATGGTCGCGAACGGCACCGCCCTGGACCCGACGCTGATCAACGTCGAGAACTTTCCCGGCATCGCCGATTCAGCGGCCAAGTACCCGACGTATGCCGCGCACATGCGCGCGCTGCATGCCAGCTGCCGGTCGCGTATCGGCGCCGCCCGCGAAGCCGGGGTACCGATCTATGCCGGCACCGACGCCGGCGGCATGATCGCTCACGGCCGGATCGCCGACGAGGTGGAGGCGCTCAAGGGCATCGGGATGAGCCCGACCGAGGCGCTCGGTGCGGCCTGTTGGGATGCCCGGCGCTGGCTGGGCGCACCGGTGCTGGAGCACGGCGCTCCAGCCGACCTGCTGTGCTTCGCCGAGGATCCGCGCAGCGGCCCGGCGGTGCTGGGCAGTCCCGAGCTGGTGATGCTGCGCGGGCAGGTGTACTGACGCGTCGCGGGCGTTGACCCGCTACAGGCTGCCCACCCCGGACATCGGGCCCTGCGCGAAACCCCAGTCCAGCAGGGCACTCGCCTGATCCCAATAGGTGGGCCCGCCCTCGTGGATCAGTCCATACATCATCGCGACCACCAGCCGCCGGCCGTCGCGGGCGGCCGCGCCGACGTAGGTCTTGCGGGCGGCGTCGGTGAATCCGGTCTTGCCGCCGATCGCGCCGGGGTAGCGGG
>CAYNJD010000029.1:0-17366 GCA_964397355.1 uncultured Mycobacterium sp.
CCAGTGGTGACCCGGCTCAGTCGGCCGACCAGGGCTTGAACGGGTTGACCGCGAATTGGATCACCCGGTACGGCGCCCGATGACGCGGCTCGGTGTTCCACTGGCTGACGAACACCCGCAGCTCGTCCAGGGTCGATCCCGGTGAGATGTAGCCGCCGTAGGGCTGCGCCAGCCGGTTGTCGAACGGCGACGGCAGCGTCTCGACGGGCACCGGCGCATCCGGCCACTCGGCGTGCTGCACCACGGTGGTCACCGGGGCGGTGCCCAGCCCGGTCGGCTCGTAGGCCACCCGCACCTCCATGTTCCCGGTGGTGCCGTTGAAGTAGGACAGCACCGGCTTGCCGTCGACCTGGCGCAGGCTGAGCTCGCCGATCTGGTCGTGCCACAGCGGCGTGGGCTCATGCCCCCAGCCGGCTCCGGCCGCCCAGCCCTGCCAGGCCGACCGGTCGGTGAACGCCTCCGGGGTGACGCGATACAGCGTCACCGACGCGCTGCGGTCGAAGTTGTTGGCGACGATGTACACCCAGCCGGTGTCCGAGTCCGGCGTCGGGACCGGGTCGTAGTAGCCGCTGATCTGGGACTGGCCGAATTCCTGGTAGGAGGCCGCCCGCACCGATCCGGGCACGGTCTGCCAACCCGGTTGCGCCGGATCGGCTTTCACCAGCCGCGACGTCTGCGGCTCCAGCATCTTGGTGGTGGTCACCATCAGGTAGTTGGTGCGGTTGATCGATACGATCCCGGCCGGCAGCTGCGAGCAACCCGACGGCGACGGATCGGCCAGCAATGGCTTGTCCACCCCGATCACCCCGGTGTAGCGCACCCCGGCGGAGTCCACGACGGAGTCCGGGTCGAGCCGCAGCGCTATCGGCGAATGCCAGCCGCCGAACCCGACCCCCTGGCCGGCGAAGCTGTCCCCGCAGATCTGCAGCACCGCGCTGGGGAACTCCATGAACTCGCACAGATCGGTCGCGCCGATCCCGTAATCGCCGGTGGGCGTGCCGGTTCCGGCGCTCGGCCCGATCCGGACCACCTGGCCCTCTGCCAGCGGCCACAACACCGGACGCGGGATCGGCGCGGGCGGTTCGGCGTACGCGACCCACGGCGCGGTCAGCAGCGCCACCATCGCCAGCAACCCCACCGAGCGTGCGGCCACCGCGAACGCCCCGGGCCTTTTTCGCAGCCGATGCACGTCCGACGCCCGGGGTGGCCGGTTCAGGACGCTGCGGATGCAGCCAGCAGCTCGGCGATCTGAATCGTGTTGAGCGCGGCGCCTTTACGCAGGTTGTCCCCGGAGACGAACAACGCCAGACCGCGACCGTCGGGCACCCCGGGGTCGACCCGGATCCGGCCCACCAGCGAGTCGTCGGCGCCGGCGGCGGCCAGCGGGGTGGGCACGTCGGCCAGCGTCACCCCCGGCGCACCGGCCAGCAGCTCGGTGGCCCGCTCCGGGGACAGCGGCCGGGCGAATTCCGCGTTGATCGACAGCGAGTGCCCGGTGAACACCGGCACCCGCACACAGGTGCCGCTGACCAAAAGGTCCGGGACACCGAGGATCTTGCGGCTCTCGAACCGCAGTTTCTGGTCCTCGTCGGTCTCGCCGGAGCCGTCGTCGACATAGCTGCCGGCCAGCGCGACCACGTTGAACGCGATCGGCGCGACGTACTTGTCCGGCGGCGGGAAATCGACCGCCGAACCGGAGTGCACCAGCTGCTCGGCGTCGCCGGCGACCGCGCGGACCTGCCCGGCCAGCTCCTGCACGCCGGCCAGCCCGCTGCCCGAGACCGCCTGGTAGGTCGACACGATCAGTCGGGTCAGGCCCGCCTCCTCGTGCAGCGGCTGCAGCACCGGCATCGCGGCCATGGTGGTGCAGTTCGGGTTGGCGATGATGCCCTTCGCCAGCCGCTTGCCCCGGACGTCCCGGTCGAAGTTGACCTCCGAGACCACCAGCGGGACATCGGGGTCCTTGCGCCACGCCGACGAGTTGTCGATCACCGTGGCCCCGGCGGCGGCGAACCGCGGCGCCTGCACCTTCGACATCGCCCCGCCGGCGGAGAACAGCGCGATGTCCAGCCCGGCCGGGTCGGCGGTCTCGGCGTCCTCGACCTCGATCTCGGCGCCGCGGAATTCCAGCTTGCGTCCGGCCGAACGCGCCGAGGCGAAGAACCGCACCTGCTCGGCGGGAAAGTCGCGCTCCTCAAGCAGCGTGCGCATCACCTGGCCCACCTGCCCGGTGGCGCCCACGACTCCTAACGCGACCATGCCTACCGTCCCGTCCCGCCGTAGACCGTGGCCTGTTCGTCACTGCCGAGGTCGAATGCCTCGTGCAGCGCGAGCACGGCCTTGTCCAGGTCGGATTCGTGCACCAGCACCGAGATGCGAATCTCCGAGGTGGAGATCAGGTCGATGTTGACGCCGTTGTCGGCCAGTGTCTCGCAGAAGGTGGCGGTGACACCGGGGTGGCTGCGCATCCCGGCGCCGACCAGCGACACCTTGCCGACCTTGTCGTCGTAGAGCACCTCGTTGAAGCCGATCTCGGCCTGCTGCGATTGCAGTTTCGCGACGGCGGCCGGCCCGTTGGCGTGCGGGCAGGTGAAGGTGATGTCGGTCTTGCCGTCCTCCACCTTGGAGACGTTCTGCAGCACCATGTCGATGTTGATGTCGGCGTCGGCGACGGCGCGGAAGATCTTGGCGGCATAGCCGGGCAGGTCGGGGATGCCGACGACGGTCACCTTGGCTTCGCTCTTGTCGTGGGCGACTCCGGTCAGGAGGGCGTCTTCCATGGGGATGTCCTTGATCGATCCGGAAACGATGGTGCCCGGCTTGTCCGAGTAGGACGACCGGACGTGAACGGGCAGGTGGTAGCGGCGGGCGTACTCCACGCAGCGCAGCATCAGCACTTTGGCGCCGCAGGCGGCCAGCTCGAGCATCTCTTCGAAGCTGACGGTCTTCAGGTGCTTGGCGTTGGGCACGATCCGCGGGTCGGCGCTGAAGATGCCGTCGACGTCGGTGTAGATCTCGCAGACGTCGGCGTGCAGCGCCGCGGCCAGCGCCACCGCGGTGGTGTCCGAGCCGCCGCGGCCCAGCGTGGTCACGTCCTTGGTGTCCTGGCTGACACCTTGGAAACCGGCGACCAGCACCACCTGGTCCTCCCCGAGAGCGGCCTGCAGCCTGCCGGGCGTGACGTCGATGATCTTGGCCTTGCCGTGCACACCGGTGGTGATGACCCCGGCCTGCGACCCGGTGAACGAGCGGGCCTCGCAGCCCAGCTCCTCGATGGCCATCGCGACCAGGGCGTTCGAGATCCGCTCCCCGGCGGTGAGCAGCATGTCGAGTTCACGGGCCGGCGGGTCCGAGCTGACCTGCTGGGCCAGGTCCAGCAGGTCGTCGGTGGTGTCGCCCATCGCCGAGCAGACCACGACGACCTGGTTGCCGGCCCGCTTGGTCTCGACGATGCGCTCGGCGACCCGGCGGACCCGGTCGGCGTCGGCCACCGACGATCCACCGTATTTCTGCACGACGAGCGCCACTTTTCGGCCCTTCCGGTTAGGGGCGGGGTGGATGGACCTTGCCAAGGATAGTTGGGCGGGCGAACGCTGGTGACTCTGGCCGTCGGGCGACGGGGCCGCGCACGGCGATGTTGTGCGACGAGCCGGGCATCGGCCGGGTGACGATACGCCGCTGGCAGGTCCATATCTTCGGGTTTCACGCGCCGGGTGCGGAGCGGTAGAGTGTTCGGCATGCAGCGGGTGCTCCTTCTCGGACGCCGCGGCGGGGTCTGATCCAGACCGGCTTCCCGTCGCGGGTGTTCGCGATGCGCCGGTCTGAATCCATCTGAGAACCCGGAGCAATCACCGTGACCAGTTATTCGCCACCGTCACCCGACGCATTCACGTCGGGCCGCACCATCACCAAACCGGCAGGCCCGCCCAACCCCGGCCAGCCCGCGTGGAACACCCAGCGCGGTTCCGCGATGCCGATCCACCGCTACCGCAGTTTCGCCGACGAGGTCGAACCGATCACCCTGCCGGATCGGACCTGGCCGGACCGGGTCATCGACCGCGCTCCGACCTGGTGCGCGGTGGATCTGCGCGACGGCAATCAGGCGCTGATCGACCCGATGAGCCCGGCGCGCAAGCGGCGGATGTTCGACCTGCTGGTGGCCATGGGCTACAAGGAGATCGAGGTCGGATTCCCCTCGGCCAGCCAGACCGACTTCGACTTCGTCCGCGAGATCATCGAAGACGGCGCCGTCCCCGACGACGTCACCCTGCAGGTGCTGACCCAGTGCCGCGACGAGCTGATCGAGCGCACCTTCGAAGCGTGCGACGGCGCGCCGAACGTGATCGTGCACTTCTACAACTCGACGTCGATCCTGCAGCGCCGGGTGGTGTTCCGCGCCGACCGGGCGGCGGTACAGCAGATCGCGGTGGCCGGGGCACGCAAATGTCTGCAGGAGGCGGCCAAGCACCCGGGCACCCGGTGGCGTTTCGAGTACTCGCCGGAGTCCTACACCGGCACCGAACTGGAATACGCCAAAGCGGTCTGCGACGCGGTGGGTGATGTAATCCAGCCGACGCCGGATGACCCGATCATCTTCAACCTGCCGGCCACCGTGGAGATGGCCACCCCGAACGTCTACGCCGACTCGATCGAGTGGATGCACCGCAACCTGAAGCGGCGCGACTCGGTCATCTTGAGCCTGCACCCGCACAACGACCGGGGCACCGCGGTCGCGGCGGCGGAACTGGGGTATCAGGCCGGCGCGGACCGGATCGAGGGCTGCCTGTTCGGCAACGGCGAACGCACCGGCAACGTCTGCCTGGTGACGCTCGGGCTGAACCTGTTCTCCCGCGGGGTGGATCCGCAGATCGACTTCTCCGACATCGACGAGATCCGTCGCACCGTGGAGTACTGCAACCAGCTGAACGTGCCCGAACGCCACCCCTACGGCGGTGACCTGGTCTACACCGCGTTCTCCGGCAGCCATCAGGACGCCATCAACAAGGGCCTGGACCAGATGAAGATCGACGCCGACGAGGCGGACTCCGACGTCGACAACATGCTCTGGCAGGTGCCCTACCTGCCGATCGACCCGCGCGACGTGGGACGCACCTACGAGGCGGTGATCCGGGTCAACTCGCAGTCCGGCAAGGGCGGTGTCGCCTACGTGATGAAGACCGACCACGGGCTGGTGCTGCCGCGGCGGCTGCAGATCGAGTTCTCCAAGGTGATCCAGCAGCTGACCGACGGCGAAGGCGGCGAGGTCACGCCGAAGGAGATGTGGGATGCGTTCGCCGAGGAGTACCTGAACCCGGTGCGGCCGCTGGAGCGGATGCGCCAGCGGGTGATCGCCGCCGAGACCGACGACGGCACCGACCGGATCGAGGCCGCCGTGCTGGTCGACGGGGTGGAGACCGAGATCACCGGCGCCGGCAACGGCCCGCTGGCCGCGTTCGTCGACGCATTGAGCCAGGTCGGGGTGCACCTGCACGTGCTGGACTACTCCGAGCACGCCATGAGCGCCGGGGAGGAAGCCCAGGCGGCGGCGTATGTGGAGGCGTCCGTCCGGCCGATCGCAAGCGCGGCGGAGCCGGGCGAAGCCGGTGTGCCGCACGGGCAGGAAAAGACGGTCTGGGGTGTCGGGATCGCGTCGTCGATCACCACGGCGTCGCTGCGGGCGGTGGTCTCCGCGGTGAACCGGGCGGCCCGTCTCGATTAAAAACCGCTGCCCGGCGGCGGGCGTGATGTAGCTTCAAGTGAACTCTGGTTCGCTCAAGGGGGCTGCATTATGTATTCGATGACCCGGTCATCGGCCGCCGCGCTGCTCGTCGGCGCCGGGTTGCTCGCCCCGATGGCGACACCAGCGCAGGTCCAACACCACGACATCCGCCTCACCGCCGGCTCGGTGGACGAACTGCTGGAGAAACTCGCGGCGAGCCACGCCGAGCTGGTCGACCGGTTCGATGCGCGCGTCGACCAGCTGCTGTCAAGCAACGCCGATCGGGTCGCCGCCGGCGAGGGCGACGACATGATGCTCAACGCCGGGCAGGCTTCCGCGCTGGGGTTCCTGGGCGTGCGCACCTACGACCCGCTGGAGCTGAACACGTCGCTGCTGTCCGACCCGGAGGGGCCCTACGCCGATATCGGCGGTTTGGAGGGCTACTTCCTGGCGGACCTGACGCCGAGCGCGGACCTGCTGGACGAGCTGCGCGGTTTCAACGGCGATCTGCTGGCCGCGGAGTACGCCTTCAACGCGGCGCTGGTCGACCACGAGGCGGCGCTGGCGCAGGCGGTGTTCGGCGCCGACAACCCGCTCGAAGAAGTCGTCAACCGGTCGTTCAACGCGTTCAACATGCTGTTCGACGCCCAGCAGCAGGGCCTCAACGGCTTGTTGGGCCTCACCGACTACGACCCGCAGGACCTCACCGCGAGCCTGTTGCACGGTGCCGGGCCGTTCAGCGAGGGCGACGTCGGCGGCCTGACCGGTGTGATGTTCCAGGGCCTGACGGCCCTGGGCGTGGGCTCGATCGGGCAGTCCCCGGACCTGTCCGGGCTGTTCGACAGCTTCGACGGTGCGGCGTTCGGCGAGGCGCTGCAGGGGCTGTTCGGCACGCTGGGCGAGGGTCCGTTCGGTGATGTGCTGGCCACCGAGCTCGCCGACCTGATGGCCGCGCTGCTGTAGTCAGAACAGCGAGATCTGCTCACCGGCCGGCCCGGTGTCGGTGAACTGCTCGACGCCGGTGCCGTCGACCACTGCGTCGACGGCGGCCATGAACTGCTCGTCGGAGACCGTCGGCACGCCCAGCTCCCGCGCCTGATAGCCCTTGCCCTGCTCGGGCCGGTCGTTGTTGCAGATCACCAGCGAGGTGTTGGTGTCGACGACGTCGCTGTAGGCCAGCCCCGCATGCAGGATGCGCTCCACGAGTTCCTCATGGGTGCGGGTGCATTCCGCCGACAACGCCACCCGCATGCCCTGCACCAGCGGCCGGCCCCGCACGTAGCGGCCCGGGTTGAGGTAGTTGCACGGCATCCGTGATGCCAGTGCCTTCAGCGGCCGCAGTTCGTCGTGGGTGATGCGGCCATTGGGCCAGCGGCGCCGGGTCACCGGCCGCACCGGCAGCCACACGTCGCGCTCCCTCGCGCGCTGCAGCGCGGGCTCGAGCACCCCGGCCAGCACCCGGGCGTCGTCGAGCGCATCGTGCGCCCGGGTCTGAACCACACCCCAGTGCGCGGCGAGGGTCTGCAATCGCAGGTTGGCCAGGCCCAGGTCGAGCCGCCGGGCCAGCTCCAGCGTGCACATCACCGAGTCGACGGGCAGCTCGGCGCCGGCCATCTCGGCCTCGGCCGCCAGGAAGGTGTAGTCGAAGGCCACGTTGTGCGCCACCAGGGTGCGGCCGACCAGCAGCGCGGCGACCTCGTCGACGACGTCGGCGAACTGCGGCTGACCGGCCAGCATCTCCGCGGTCAGCCCGTGCACATGGGTGGGCCCCGGGTCGGTGCCCGGATTGACCAGGTGCGACACCGATCGCTCCACCCGGCCGTCGGCGTCCAGGGCCAGCGCGGCGACGCTGAGCACGCGGGCCTGGCCGGGCCGGAATCCCGACGTTTCGACGTCGACGACGACCCAGCCGTCGCCGGGTTCGCGGGCCGGGCGCCCCCACAGCGCACTCATGCCATGAGAATGGCACGCCGGGGCGACGAAGCCGGTCGGCTGAGGCCCGTGTCGGGGCAATTTAGACTGCCGAGGTGATCACCGCCCGTGGACGTCTGGCGCTGGCCGCCGGCGCCGGCGCCCGGTGGGCGTCGCGGGTCACCGGCCGCGGCGCGGGTGCCATGATCGGCGGCCTGGTCGCGATGACGCTGGACCGCTCGATATTGCGTCAGCTCGGCACCGGGCGGCGCAGCGTCGTCGTCACCGGCACCAACGGCAAGTCGACCACCACCCGGATGGTCGCCGCGGCGCTGCGCGACCTGGGTGCGGTGGCCACCAACGCCGAAGGCGCCAATATGGACGCCGGGCTGGTGGCGGCGCTGGCCACCGACCGAACCGCGCCACTGGCCGCGCTCGAGGTCGACGAGATGCATGTGCCGCACGTGGCCGACGCGGTATCCCCGGCGGTGGTGGTGCTGCTCAACCTGTCCCGCGATCAGCTGGACCGGGTCGGTGAGATCAACGCCGTGGAGCGGGCGCTGCGCGCCGGCCTGGCCCGCCACCCGCAGGCGGTGGTGGTAGCCAACTGCGACGACGTGCTGATGACCTCGGCCGCCTACGACAGTCCCAACGTGGTGTGGGTGGCCGCCGGCGGCGGTTGGGCGAACGACTCGGTCAGCTGCCCGCGCAGCGGCGAGGTGATCGAACGGGGCGACGGCGGGTGGCGCTCCACCGGAGCCGACTTCGCCCGGCCCACCCCGCAGTGGTGGTTCGACGACGACTCGCTGTACGGGCCCGACGGGCTGGTGCTGCCGATGCGGCTCGCGCTGCCCGGCACCGTCAACCGGGGCAACGCCGCCCAGGCCGTCGCCGCCGCGGTCGCCCTGGGCGCCGATCCCGTCAAGGCGGTGGCCGCCGTGTCCGCCGTCGACGAGGTGGCCGGCCGGTACCGCAGCGTGCAGGTCGGCGAGCACACGGTGCGGATGCTGCTGGCCAAGAACCCGGCCGGCTGGCAGGAGGCGCTGTCGATGGTCGATCATCACGCCCCCGGGGTGGTGATCGCCGTCAACGGGCAGGTGCCCGACGGTGAGGATCTGTCCTGGCTGTGGGACGTGCGTTTCGAGCATTTCGAAGGGGTGCACGTGGTCGCGGCGGGGGAACGCGGCACCGATCTGGCGGTGCGGCTGGGCTACGCCGGGGTGCAGCACACCCTGGTCCACGACACGCTCGCGGCCATCGCGTCGTGTCCGCCCGGGCGGGTCGAGGTGGTCGCCAACTACACCGCGTTCCTGGCGCTGCAGCGGGGGCTGCGATGACGGTGCGGATCGGGCTGGTGCTGCCCGACGTGATGGGCACCTACGGCGACGGCGGCAATGCGGTGGTGCTGCAGCAACGCCTGATGCTGCGCGGTATCGCCGCCGAGATCGTCGAGATCACGCTGGCCGACCCGGTGCCGGAGTCGCTGGACCTCTACACCCTGGGCGGCGCCGAGGACTACGCGCAGCGGCTGGCCACCCGGCACCTGATCCGGTATCCGGGCCTGCAGCGCGCCGCGGCGCGCGGTGCACCCGTGCTGGCGATCTGCGCGGCCATCCAGGTGCTCGGGTCCTGGTATGAGACTTCGGCCGGCGAACGCGTCGACGGGGTGGGCCTGCTGGACCTGACCACCTCACCGCAGGATGTCCGCACCATCGGCGAGGTGGTCGGCACCCCGCTGCTGCCCGGGTTGTCGCAGCCGCTGACCGGCTTCGAGAACCACCGTGGCGGCACCGTATTGGGTTCGTCCGCATCGCCGTTGAGCAAAGTCACCAAGGGCGCGGGCAACAGGGCCGGCGACGGATTCGACGGCGCGGTGCAGGGCAGCGTCATCGCCACCTACCTGCACGGGCCGTGCCTGGCGCGCAACCCGGAACTGGCGGATCTGCTGCTGTCGAAGGTGGTCGGCGAGCTCGCGCCGCTGGAGCTGCCCGAGGTGGAGCTGCTGCGCGCCGAGCGGCTGGTCGCGCCGCGCCGGGTGTAGTCGCGGACTACCGTCAGGCTATGGCCGATCCGGGCACGACCGACGACCCGCGAGTCGCCGACGCCGCGATCCTGGTCTCGCAGCGGCTCTACGACCACCTGGCCGAGACGACCCGGGTCATCGAGGATCTGGTCGCCAAGGAATCGCCGGAGCTGACCGGGGACTCACCGTTGTTGCAGTTGCTGCACGAGACGGTGGCCGCGAACGTCGACGCGTACTTCTCGGCGATCCGGCACAACATCCCGGTGGCCGAGGTCGCCGCGCCGGCTGTCGCCCTGGAGCACGCCCGCCGGCTGGCCCAGCGCGGGATCCCGGTGAACACGTTGGTCCGCGGCTACCGGCTCGGCCACTCGGTGGCGCTGCAACTGGTGCTCTCCGAGATCCGCTCCGCCGATCTGGATCCCGACCTGCGCCTCGATGTGCTCGGCGCGATGTCGACGCTGATGTTCGGCTACATCGACGAGATGTCCCAACAGGTGGTCGCCGTCTACCAGGCCGAGCGAGAACGCTGGCTGGAGAGCCGAAATGCGGTGCGCGCGTTGCGGGTCCGCGAGATCTTGTCCGACGACAACCTGGACGTCGACGCGATGACGACCGCGATCCGCTACCCGCTGCGGCGAACGCACGTGGCGCTGGTGGTGTGGTACCCGGAGTCCGGCGGCGACAAGCTGTCGGACGCGGAGGGCTTCGTCAAGCAGCTCACGGAATCCCTTGCCGGCCAGGGCGCGCCGCTGTTCATCCCGGCGGACAGCACCACCGGGTGGGCGTGGATTCCGCTGTCGTCGGCCGCCGGTGCGGATGCGGTGGCACGGATCCGCGACTGTGCGCAGACCGCGCCCGGCCAACCGTGGGTGGCCATCGGCGATCCGCTGCCCGGCGTCGAGGGCTTCCGGCGCTCCCATGAGCAGGCCCGGGCGGCGCACACGCTGGCGGTCGCCTCCGGCATGAATCGGGTCAGTGCGGCCGCCGATCCGGGCCTGTCGGCCGCGGCGCTGCTCGGCGGCGATATCGATGCCGCGCGGGCCTGGGTGGGCGAGGTGCTCGGCCCGCTGGCCCGCGCGACGGAGTCCGACGAGCGGCTCCGCGACACGCTGCGGGTGTTCCTGCGCACCGGGTCGAGCTTCAAGGCGGCCGGCGAGCAGCTGCACTTCCACGTCAACACCATGAAGTACCGGGTGCAGCGGGCGGTCGAACGCCGCGGCCGCCCGATCACCGAGGATCGCCTCGACGTCGAGATCGCGCTGCTGCTGTGCCAGTGGTACGGCGACGCGGTGTTGTCCGCCGGGGACGAATAGCCGGCCGATTTCCGGTTTCGCGAGACGAGCGGCCATCCCCCGCCGCTACCTAACGTCGGGCACATCCACAACCCAGTGGCATGACCGAAGACGAAAGGTTGAATCCGATGAGCACCGAAGTGGCCGGCGGGCCGGCGATCTGGAAGGACAAGAAGCGTCATCTGTGGCTGTTGGGCCTGGTCGTGCCCACCATGATGTTCCTGGTGCTGCCGCTGGTGTGGGCGATGAACCGGGCCGGCCTGCAGACGGCATCGCAGCTGGCGTTGTACACCGGGCCGATCCTGCTGTACGTGATCCTGCCGGCGCTGGACCTCTGGGTCGGAGCCGACGGGCAGAACCCGCCGGATGAGGTGATGAACTCACTGGAGAACGACAAGTACTACCGGTATGCGACCTACGCCTACATCCCGTTCCAGTACGCCAGCGCCATTCTGGGCGCCTACCTGTTCACCGCTTCAGACCTGGGCTGGCTCGGCTACGACGGGTCGCTGGGCTGGCTGGGCAAGATCGGCGTGGCGGCCTCGGCGGCCACGGTAGCCGGGGTGGGCATCAACACCGCCCACGAGCTGGGCCACAAGCGCGACTCGCTGGAGCGCTGGCTGTCCAAGATCACCCTGGCCCAGGTCTGCTACGGGCACTTCTACGTCGAACACAACCGCGGCCACCACGTGCGGGTGGCTACCCCGGAGGACCCGGCGTCGGCCCGGTTCGGCGAGACGTTCTGGGAGTTCCTGCCGCGCAGTACGTGGGGCGGGATCCGTTCGGCGTGGGAGCTGGAGGCGGCGCGCATCCGCCGCACCGGCAAGAACCCCTGGGACCCGCGGACCTGGCCGGGCAACGACGTGATCAACGCGCTGGCGATGTCGGTGCTGTTCTGGGGCGTGATGATCGCGGTGTTCGGCGTCGCGCTGATCCCCTATGCGCTGATCAACGCGTTCTACGGCTCGTCGCTGCTGGAGTCGGTGAACTACCTGGAGCACTACGGGCTGGTGCGCCAGAAGCGGGCCGGCGGCCGTTACGAGCGCTGCACCCCGCAGCACAGCTGGAACTCCGACCACATGGTCACCAACCTGTTCCTGTACCACCTGCAGCGCCACAGCGACCACCACGCCAACCCGACCCGGCGCTACCAGACGCTGCGCAGCTTCGAGGATTCACCGAACCTGCCGGCCGGCTACGGGGCCCTGATCGGGGTGACGTACTTCCCGCCGGTGTGGCGGCGGCTGATGGACCACCGGGTGCTGGCGCACTACGCCGGTGACATCACCCGGGCCAACATCTCGCCGCGCCGCCGGGAGAAGATCCTGGCCCGCTACGGGGCGAGCGAGCAGGCGGCCGCCTGATGGCCGGCTACCGGTGCCCGGGCTGCGGCTACGTCTACGACGAGGTCACCGGGGAGCCCCGCGAGGGGTTCCCCGCCGGCACACCCTGGCAGCAAGTACCCGACGACTGGACCTGCCCCGACTGTGCGGTCCGCGAAAAACCAGATTTCGAACCGATGGGAGTGAACCGATGAACGACTACAAACTGTTCCGTTGCCTGCAGTGCGGCTTCGAGTACGACGAGGCGCTGGGCTGGCCGGAGGACGGCATCGAGCCCGGCACCCGCTGGGCCGACATCGATGAGGACTGGAGCTGCCCGGACTGCGGCGCGGCCAAGGCCGACTTCGAGATGGTGGAAGTGGTCCGGCCATGACCGCGCACGGCACGGTGATCGTCGGCGGCGGACTGGCCGCGGTCCGCACCGCCGAGCAGCTCCGCCGCAACGACTACCCCGACCCGATCACGATCGTCGGCGCCGAGGCCCAGCTGCCCTACGACCGCCCACCGCTGTCCAAGGAGATGCTGCGCGGCGAGGTCGACAGCACGACCCTCAAGCCGGCCGAGTTCTATCAGCAGCACCGCATCGAGTTGCGGCTCGGTTGCCCGGCCCGCGGTGTCGATGCGGCGGCCCACACCGTGACGCTGGCAGACGGGACGGTGCTGGGCTACGACCGGCTGGTGATCGCCACCGGCCTGGTGCCGCGCCGCATCCCGTCGCTTCCGGAGCTCAACGGCGTGCACCTGCTGCGGTCCTTCGACGATGCGCTGGCACTGCGCCGCCGGATGGCCGGTGCGCGCCACGCGGTGGTCGTCGGTGCGGGCTTCATCGGCTGCGAGGTGTCGGCCAGCCTGCGCAGCGCCGGGGTGGCGGTGACGCTGGTGGAGCCGCAGCTCACGCCGTTGGCGTCGGTGCTGGGCGAGCGTGTGGGCGCGTTGGTCACCCGGCTGCACCGCGACGAGGGCGTCGACGTGCGCACCGGCGTCCAGGTGGCTTCGGTGGCCGGGCGCGACGGGGTCGAGTCGGTGACGCTGTCGGATGGTTCGGTGATCGTCGCCGACCTGGTGGTCGTCGGCGTCGGGTCGCGGCCGGCCTGCGACTGGCTGGCCGGCAGTGCGGTGGCGGTGGCCGACGGCGTGGTCTGCGACGCGGTGGGGCGGACCAGCGCCGTCGACGTCTGGGCTATCGGCGACGTGGCGTCCTGGCGGGACGCCGACGGTGCGCAGGCCCGCGTCGAGCACTGGAGCAACGTCGCCGATCAGGCGAAGACCCTGGTGGCGGCGATGCTGAAGCTGGATGCGGTGGATCGGGTGGCGGTGCCGTACTTCTGGAGCGACCAGTACGACGTCAAGATCCAGTGCCTGGGCCGGCCGCGGACCGTCGACACCGTGCACCTGGTGCACGATGACGGCCGGAAGTTCGTCGCCTACTACGAGCGCGACGGTGTGCTCGTCGGCGTGGTGGGCGCGGGCGTCCCGGAGGCGGTGCGCAGCGCTCGCGGTAAGATCGCCACCGGGGCGCCGATCTCCGAAGTGCTGCAACCGGTTTAGGGCCGCCAGCCGCGGGATGCCAACGCCTCGCGGACCCGCGCTATCACGTCGTGGCGGGTGTCTTCGTTGATCACTCTGATGTTGATCCAGCCGAGGCTTTCCAGCCGGCGCTGGCGCCTGCGGTCCCGGACGTACTGCGGGCGATCGCTCTGGTGGTGTTCCCCGTCGTATTCGGCGGATACTTTGTAGTCCTCCCACCCCATATCCAGCCAGGCGAACGGCCGGTAGCTGTTGTCGCATACCGGGATCTGGGTGGTCGGGGTGGGCAGGCCGGCGTCGATAAGTCGCAGCCGCAGCCTGGACTCCCTGGGCGAGGCGGCGCCGGGGTCCACCAACGGCAGCGCCACCCGCAACCGTTGTAGACCCCTGGCGCCTTTGTGGTGCTTGGCGATCAGCAGCACGTCCTCGGTGCTGAACGAGGTGGCCCTCGCCAGGGCGTCCATCCGGGCCACCGCCTGGACCCTGGGAAGGTGACGCCCCAGATCGTAGGCAGTGCGCGCGGGCGTGGTGACCGGTATGCGTCCCGCGCGGGTGATCTCATCGTCGAAAAGAGTTTCGTCGCGAACGATCAGGCCGGATTGCGCGCGGGTGTTGCGCGCGATCAGTTCGACGGTTATGTCGGCGTCAACCCATTCGGCGTGGTGCAGCGCGGAGGCGGCCACACCCGCGATCACGCCCTGCCGTCCCGAGGCGAGCCAGGCCGCCGTCGTGCGATCACGCAGCGTGAGGACAGCGTTCTTGCGCAGGTAGATCCCCCGGTAAAGCGGCCGGTACCACAGCTGCAGCTCGTGCCGGGTCAAGTGGCCGGTCGCGACCGCCTCGCTGCCGATGAAGACCCCGTCCATGGCCGCATGCTGCCAGCTCCCCCCGACACCTCGATGAAACCGACGTTTTGCAGGCCGCTACTCGCATTTTCGCTGCAAAACGTCGGTTTCGTGGGGTGGGGGAAGCTTTCGCGGGGTGGCTTAGGCGAAAACCTCAGGCCATGGCGCGCCGGCCGCTGAAGGCCCGGCCCAGCGTCAGCTCGTCGGCGAACTCCAGGTCACCGCCCATCGGCAAACCGGACGCCAGACGCGTCACGGAGAGCCCGGGGATGTCGCGCAGCATCCGCACCAAATAGGTCGCGGTGGCCTCGCCCTCGGTGTTGGGGTCGGTGGCGATGATCACCTCGGTCACGTCCACCCCGTCGACGCGCTCCCCGACCCGGTTCAGCAGCTCGCGCACCCGCAGCTGCTCGGGCCCGACCCCGGACAACGGATCGAGTGCCCCGCCGAGCACGTGGTAGCGGCCGTGGAACTCCCTGGTGCGCTCGATCGCGGCGACGTCTTTGGGCTCCTCGACCACACAGATCTGGGCGAAGTCCCGGCGTGGGTCCCCGCAGATCCGGCAGCGCTGCGCATCCGCGACGTTGCCGCACACCTCACAGAACCGCACCCCGTCGCGGACCTTCGTCAACACCGACGTGAGCCGGTCGATCTCGGCGGGCTCCACCGAGAGCAGGTGAAAGGCGATCCGCTGGGCGCTCTTGGGACCGATACCGGGCAGCTTGCCGAGCTCGTCGATCAGGTCCTGAACCGGGCCTTCAAACAACTCGGCACACCTAGGCCCCCGGCGTGCCGAGCGCGTTGCCCATGCCGCCGGCCAACGGGGACAACCGCTCCTGGGCCAAGGTCTGCGCCTTCTTCGCCGCATCGGCGAGCGCACCGACGATCAGATCCTGCAGCGTGTCGATGTCTTCAGGGTCGACGACCTTCGGGTCGATCTGCACGGCGCGCACCTCACCGCTGCCATTCGAGGTGACCTTGACCAGGCCGCCGCCGGCCTCGCCGTGCACCTCGGTGACGGCCAGCTCCTGCTGTGCCTGCAGCAGCTTCTGCTGCATCTGCTGGGCCTGGGCCAGCAGCGCCGACATGTCCGGCGGGCCTCCTGGTTGCATGACACTCCCCTTGCGTTGTCGTGTGCGTGGTCTCGACTTGGTTGCGGCTTGGTTTCAGCTGGAGAGACCCGGCGCGTGTGAGATACCCAGCGTAGTCGGCGGCGGCCTAGGTTGACGACGTGCGCGTACCAGTTCTCTTGCGTGTCGGCGTTGCGATCACCGCCGCGCTGGTGATGGCGGCCGCGGTCCCGAGCGCCCCGTCATCGGCGGCGCCCGCCAATATCGCCGGCATGATCGTGTTCCTCGACCCCGGGCACAGCGGCACCGCCGATCCCGCCGTCATCGGACGCCAGGTGCCCAACGGCCGGGGCGGCACCAAGAACTGCCAGACCAGCGGCACCACCACCAACAGCGGCTACCCCGAGCACAGCTTCGCCTGGGACACCACGCTGCGGATCCGGGCTGCCCTCAACTCGGCGGGGGTGCGCACCGCGATGTCGCGCGGCGACGACAACGGGCCGGCGCCGTGCGTCAACGAGCGTGCCGCGATGGCCAACGCCCTGCACCCCAACGCGATCGTGTCCATCCACGCCGACGGCGGGCCGGCCACCGCCCGCGGGTTCCACGTGAACTACTCCGCTCCGGCGCTGAACCCGGCGCAGGAGGGCCCGGCGGTGCGGCTGGCCCACGTGATGCGCAGCCAACTGCAGGCCTCCGGCATTCCACCGGCCAGCTACATCGGCACCGACGGGTTGAAGGGCCGCGCCGACCTGGCCGGGCTCAACCTGGCCGAGTACCCCTCGATCCTGGTCGAGCTGGGCAATATGAAGAACCCCGCCGACGCGGCCCTGATGGAGAGCCCGGCGGGCCGGCAGCGTTACGCCGACGCCGTCGCCAGGGGCATCGCCGGATATCTGAGCAGCCAGGCCGCGGCGCAGTAACACCGGGTGCACGTCTTACGATCCGCCGCTAGCGTGGGAGGTGATGTCCGTTCGGCCGGTTGACGCACCGACATCCCGCACCGGGGTGCAGCGACTGCTGGACAGCTACCGGGCGATCCCGGCCGGCGCGTCGGTCCGGTTGGCCAAACCCACCTCCAATCTGTTCCGGGCCCGGGCCAAACGCGACGCGCCGGGTCTGGATACCTCGGGCCTGGTGGGTGTGCTCGGCATCGACCCGGCCAACCGCACCGCCGACGTCGAGGGCATGTGCAGCTACGAGGATCTGGTCGCCGCCACGCTGCCGTACGGTCTGGCGCCGCTGGTGGTCCCCCAGCTCAAGACGATCACGGTCGGTGGCGCGGTGTCGGGCCTGGGGATCGAGTCGGCGTCGTTTCGCAACGGCCTGCCCCACGAGTCGGTGCTGGAGATGGACGTGCTCACCGGCGCCGGCGAGCTGCTCACGGTGTCGCGCCACCGGCATGAGGACCTGTTCCGGGCATTTCCGAATTCCTATGGCACGCTGGGGTATTCGACACGGCTTCGGATCGAGCTGGAGGCGGTCAAACCGTTCGTGGCGTTGCGGCACATCCGATTTCATTCACTCGATGAGCTGATCTCGTCGATGGACCGGATCATCGACACCGGCGGGTTCGACGGGGTCGCGGTGGACTACCTCGACGGGGTGGTGTTCTCCCCCGCCGAGAGCTACCTGT
>CAYNJD010000030.1:0-17069 GCA_964397355.1 uncultured Mycobacterium sp.
TGAGGCACCGCAGGTCAGCGTCCCCGACCTGCCTCAGATAGATCGACAACGGACAGGAACTATCCGGAGATTGTTCATTGTCCGTGTAAAGGTTCAAGACATGTTGGACGACAGGGGTTCTGGACATCCTTGGGTTCAAGACCTGCTTGACGGATCTGGTTTGATCTTGATCTTGTGACTGAGCAACTCGCGGAGAGCGCCGACGATTGGGTGATCGAACACAGGTATCGCGCGGTCCTCCAGGTACTCGACGGGGTCTCGAAGAGTCAGGTGGCGCGGGAGTGCGGGGCATCACGGTAGTCCGTGCACTCATGGGTCATCCGCTACGAGGCCCTGGGCTTGCCGGGATTGGCCGACCGATCACGGCGGCCGTTGACGTCACCGACCGAACTGTCGCCGACGGTGGTGGCGATGGTCTGCGAACTGCGCCTCACCTACCCACGCTGGGGCGCTCAACGCATCGCCCACGAGCTGGCACTGCGCGGTGTGGACGCGCCACCCTCGCGGTCGAGTGTCTATCGGATTCTGGTTCGGCACGGCCTGGTGGCCGCCCAGCAGCAGAACCACAAACGCAAGTACCGACGCTGGCAGCGCGACGCCCCGATGCAACTCTGGCAGATCGACATTATGGGCGGGGTCTTCCTCTCCGACGGCCGTGAATGCAAGGTGGTCACCGGCATCGACGACCACTCCCGCTTCGTCGTGATGGCCACCGTCGTCAGCGATCCCGGAGCACGCGCAGTGTGTGCGGCCTTCACCGCAGCCATGGCGACCTACGGCGTGCCATCGGAAGTGTTGACAGACAACGGGAAACAGTTCACCGGACGGTTCACCAAGCCGTACCCGGCCGAGGTTCTCTTCGAACGGATCGGTCGAGAAAACGGCATCACCACGCGGCTGACCAAACCCCGCTCCCCGACCACGACCGGCAAGATCGAACGCTTCCACAAGACACTACGTCGCGAGCTCCTGGATTCCGCCGGACCCTTCGCCAGCGTCGAGGCGGCCCAGGAGGCGATCGACGCCTGGGTGCACGGCTACAACCACAGCCGCCCACACCAATCGCTGGGGATGGCGACGCCGGCGACGGTGTTTCGCCCGGCTCCCGTCGAGGTTATCCCGCCGGTTTCGGCGGATACCGAACCACTCATACCCGACGTCGTCGACGTCGTCGTTCCTTCCCGTCCCCCGGCAACACCTCGCACCGGCCGCGGAGCACGTGCTGGGCGACGTCGTTCACGCTGTCGAATGGGAGGCCGTGCTGACGCCGCGAGCGCGGCTCCTGCTGCCCGGTGATCAGCAGTTCAAGTTCACCGCGGCGCTGGCCCGGCGCGAGGTCACGGTATGGGCCAGCGATCGCAGCATCCACATCGTGCTCGACGGCACGGTGATACGCACGCGACCGTCCCGACTGTCTGAACACGACCTGCGCGACTTGCTGCGGCGCGGTGCACGCATAGCCGGACCCGAGCCGGCACGCGGGGCAGCCACCATCGACATGCTGACGACCAGCGCGGTGATCGACGTCTCGCGCACCGTCTCGCGCGACGGCTGCGTAGGTCTCGGTGGTGACAAGGTGCTGCTGGGGTCGACGTTGGTCGGCCAGCGCGTCACGCTGCGCTTCGCGGGCACCCTGATGCACGTCGTGGCCAATGGCCGACTGGTCAAGACGCTGCCCGCGCCGCTACCACCGGATCAGCGCGCGACTCTGCGCGGTGCGCGGCCCACCTCCGAGCCCTTGCCGCCACCGGCACCCCCGCACCGGGCCATGCGACGCGTGGCCGCCAACGGCACGGTCACCGTCGCCGGCCAACGCCTACGCATCGGACGCAGCCACCAAGGACAACCGGTCACCATCGCGATCGAGGACACCGTCTTTCGCGTCTTCATCGACGGCAACGAGATCTGCACCCACGCAAGCCCTTAGCTGAGTACGAAGCTCCGTTACAGCGTCGGCAACCTTACGACTGGCGCTACTCTTCGCGCGACAGTGCTCCTCGGCGTCGAGCAAGCGTTCCCTTCCTATGCGGAAGCGTTCCATCATGTCTGCGGCGGTACGGCCATGGTTTCGAGATCCGAATTGTTGACGATGGGCTTGCACGTGCTCGGCTTCACGCTTCTTGACATCGGCGTGGTCGGTCCAATGGGTGATGCCTTCGGTCGGCTTGTCCGGCGCACCGGGCCACCACGCACCTACCAACAGGAAAGACCATTCCCCGTCCGGTAGATCCGAGAGTGGTAGCTCAGTCACCGCACAAGTCCTTTAACGCGTGATCCTTAGCGATGGCGTCATCGAGTGCTGCTTGACGCTGCGCATCGTCGGCTACCCCCTGCGTACCTTTGGCTGTCATCGTTTGGTACGCGACCGCTAAGGCGAGTGCGGCTTCGCGAAAATTAGCCTCCAATGCTGGGTTTGCTGCAGCAGTCTCCAACATGAGAGCGCCGTTCGTTGTCGAGATACGGGCGAGGGCAACATCGCTGCTGGTGGTATCGACCCGCGCTGCGTTTGCGGCGAGGCGATAGCGGGAGCAAAGATTTGCTTGGGCCTCGGCTCTTTGAGCAGCTGAGTAGGTCGGAGCCGGGGCCGTCCGGGTTAGCGCTACGACCGCCACCGTCACCGCGGTGATGGCCAACATAACCACGAGGACGGCGAGTACTGCTGTCAATCGACGGCGCGGCTGAACAGCAGCGGGTGGTGCTGGCCAGGGCGGTGGTGTCATCGTCACATTGCGGATGGTAGACCCCAACACCACCTTCTCGCTTACACGTCGTTGCTGCGACCTTTGGACCGCAGCAGGATGACGTCAAGCCAGCCAACGTCCTAGTGTGGGGTCCGATTGTCCAGGCGGGCGGGTCCTCTGGCGCGACTAGCGTTTGCACGTGCCCTAGAGGAGCTTGGATTGCCCGCCAGTGTCGCACCAGACCAGCTGGGCGGACGGCTTCGCATTGCTGGCTCAAGCCATTCGCAGCGACGTACAACGATCCACGCCACGAGAGTGGGCCGCGGAATCCGAACGCATCTCCCATGCGGGCGATCTGATCTGCTCGCCCGCCGACAAGCTACGGGCGGCCTGCCTCCGAGGCTTTTCCGGCCTGGCGCTGAGCCCGACCGCGCCAACGGCTTTCAAGAGCCCCAGCGGTGGATCACAGACCCGATCGGTTGTGGGTCACGATCCGGGGCACCCCGACGGTGTCTGGGCGTGCCCGGTGAGTGCGAGCGCCCTGCTGAACAACGGCAGAACGCCACCTGAAGAGCCTGGGCTGAACCGCGCAGGAGCGTTATCGCACGCAGATCTTCCAGCCGTCGCCACGCTCCAGTCGCAGTGTGGGAGCGAGGTTCCCGGACGCCTCATTCAGCGAATCGAATGTCACCGTGGCGACGTCGCCGTCGATGTCGACCGCGCCGACCGTGGCGCGGGTCAGCCCACTATCGGCTCGGGTCTTCTTCAGCAGGTCCATGACCGGACCGTCGGTGAATTGGTCGCGCATCGCCGGACACTTCTGCTCTTTGTAGGCGTCCCAATTCTGCGTGTTGTAGGCGTCCTGGAAGGCCTGAACGGTCTGGCGGATCTGGTCTTCATCCGACGGGGGAGGGGGTAGTTCCGGAGCCTGTGGAGGCGGCGGGGTGGCCTCTGCCATCGGGGCGGAGGGGTGCTCGGCGACTGGAGTTCCCGCGGTCAGCGACGAGCTGCATGACACGATCAGCACGCCCGTGACCAGCAACGAACCGATGCCCGCATACCAGCGCATGGTCATGATGAGCCTCCTGGTGGTGATAGCAGTTCAAGCTAAGACCGCGGGCCTATTGGCGGGGGACACGGAGGCCGGTGGCGTTGACCAGTGCGGGTACGTCATTGCCGCCGCGCGGAAGACACTGCCGGATATCGATGAGCACATTGCCGCGCACATTCATGCCGTGCTGGCAGACCGCCGTGCCGTCACGCAACCTGGCGGCCGAGGTCACAGTGCCGGCGAACACCTCCGACCGGTCGAAATCCCATGTCTGCGGCCCGCTGCCGGGGACGGCGACGGTGATCGACTGACCGGCGCAGCTCTGCCACTGCCGTTGCTGTTGCTGCAGCGACTGCACTGCCGCCATGTGCGTCGGGTACGACACCACGGCCTGCACCACACCCTCTTCGGTGGCCTTGCGGTTCATCGCGCGAAGCACTTGCACGGCGACGCCGGTCTGTCCGTGACCGCCCATAGCGCGCTCCTGCACGGGAGCCCAGGTGCCGACACAGTCCGAGGGAGTGACGGTCGCAGCGTCGTCGAGCAGGGTGCTGATGTCTTGTTCGAGAACCAACTCGTGCTCGGTGCTGCGGAGTTGGCCGGCCGGCAACAGAATCGGACGCAACGCTTCCGGTTGCACATCGTCGGACGCCGGTCCCGGCGGGGCCACCGGGTTCGGCCCCGGCAAGGGGAATCGTGGAGCTCGCCGGCGCCTCGGATGCGACCGCGGTGGTCGGCTCAGGGGAGCGTTCTCGGCCCGCCATCGTGACTGCGGCTATGGCACCGACCACCAGCAGCACTGCCGCCGCGCCGCCGGCCAGCACCCACGTGCGCCGCTGCGGCGGGGATGGCCGCTCAGGTAGGCGCACCGGAGTGGACTGCGTGGTGGCGTAGTGCAACCCGGCCGGCAACTGGTTGGACAGCGCTGACTGTGCCGCGTGGGCGAGCGCGCTTGCCGAGGGGAACCGAGCAGCAGGGTCCTTGGCCATGGCCGTGGCGATGACGACGTCGAGTGCCGGCGGCAGGTGAGGCAGGACATCGCTGATCCGCGGCGGGGGCTGATGCAGGTGGGCCATCATCACCGCTGCCATCCCGTTGGCCGACGAGAACGGCGTGTAGCCGGTCAGCAGCGAAAACAGGGCACAGCCCAGTGAGTAGATGTCGGTGCGATGATCAAGCTGCGCACCGGACAGCACCTCCGGTGCGGCGTAGGCGATGGTCGCCAACACCGATCCGGTCGCGGTCAGCCCGACGTCATCGAGGGCCCGGGCGATGCCGAAATCACCCAGCAGGGCGCGCTCGTCTGTGCCCGGCGTGCCCGAGAGCAAGAAGTTGGCGGGCTTGACGTCGCGATGGATCACGCCGCGGGTGTGGGCGTAGTCAAGGCTTTGGCGACATCGCCGACGATGTGCACGGCGCGCTGCGGTGTCATGGTGCCGCTTCGTTGGGCGGCGTCGGCGTCGGTGCCGTCCACGAACTGCATGGCGATCCACAACTGGCCGTCGGCGGTCTGCCCGCGGTGGTAGACCGAAACGATGTGGGGGTGGTCCAGGCCGGCGGCTACTTCGGCTTCGCGAATGAAGCGGGCGCGGAAATCAGGGTTGCGGGACAGCTCGGCGGAAAGGATCTTCAGCGCCTCGCGGCGGGGCAGTGTCGGATTGGCCGCGAGGTACACCGTTCCCATGCTGCCGGTGCCCAACACTCGCTCGATGCGGTACCCGGCGACTACCTGCCCGGCGGTGAACATCGGCACCCCCGTCGGTCATCGGCGTCGCCCGTGTACCGCCGCATAGCGGAAAAGGCTACCGAGTCGGTGTCGCCGGCAGGCGAGATCCCCGCGGTGCCAGACGCTGACCCCTACCGCGCCAGCGGCTTGTAGAACACCAGCCCGTTGCCCTTGTTGTCATAGACCACGGCGCGGCGCTCATGGGCGTCGTCGTAGGGGCCCTTCACGATCCCACCGCCGCTGGCCTCGATGGCCTTGGCGGCGCCGTCGACGTCGTCGGTTTTGATGCCGACCACCACCTGGCCGTGGATAGGGTGGTCCACCGCCGTGGCCAACGCCAAGGTCACCGACCCGCCGTCGAGCGCGGCGAAGTGCGCGCCGTCGCGAAACTTCAACGCCATACCCAGTGTTTCGCTGTAGAACTTGATCGACTCATCCAGGTCGTCGGTGGACAAGACGATCATCCGAATGTCGTGGTCGCTCACGGTTACCTCCTGTCGGTGGGACGTCCTTGCAGCCTAAGCCGAAACGGCGCCCCGCCACAGGATCAAACACTGCCCCAGCTCTGCCGGGCGACCCGGTGGAAGTTGCCGCCGAGCACCGCGCGGATGTCGGCGTCGGCCCAACCGCGCGCTGAAAGATGTTCACGCAGCCCCAGCCAGGTCTCCGGCGGCATCCATTGGATCGGACCCCAGCGGGTGTAGCTGTCATCGAACAACTGTGGATTGGCGGCGATTTCGTCGGTGAACTCGGTGTGATCGAAGGAGTAGTCGGTGCTGACACCGACGTGCTCAACACCGACCAGTTCCACCGCGCATTCCAGGTGCTGGGTCATGGCCTCCAGCGTCGGGGCGTTGGGGCCCAGGAAGATTCCGACTCCGGTGATACCGACGACGCCGCCGGTGGCCGCGCACGCCCGGGCCTGCTTGTCGGTGATGTTGCGCGGGTGATCCCAGATCGCGGCCATGCTGGAGTGGCTGTAGATCACCGGGCCGGTCGAAACGTCGCACAGATCCAGGCCGGTGCGCGCGCTGCAGTGCGAACCGTCGACAACCATCCCGACGGTGTTCATCTCGGCGACGATCTGCTGGCCCCACGCGGTGAGCCCGCCGTCGACGGTGTCCAGGCAGCCGTGCCCGGCGCGGTTGGCGTGGTGGTAGGTGGGCAACAATGTGCGCACCCCGTGCTGCACCAGCACGGCCAGGTTGTCCAGATCGTCGTCGAGGGGGTTGCGAACTGTTCGGTGATGCGTGAGTAAACGTGATCGTGAAGTTGGCTGAGTGGGCGCGCATGCAGGGTGTGCATCCGCAGACTGCGTATCGGTGGTTGCGAGAGGACCGGATGCCGGTGCCTGCTCGGCGTTTGGATTCGGGGACGATCTGGGTCGATGTGGCTGAGATTGCGACCACGGGGCGGGTTGTGGTGTACGCGCGGGTGTCTTGGCATGATCAGCGGGCTGACGTGGACAGGCAGGTCACGCGCCTAACCCAGTGGGCCACCGCTAACGGGCACGTGGTGGGTCAGGGGGTGACCGAGATTGGGTCTGGGCTGAACGGGAAACGTCCGAAGATCCGTCGGGTTTTGTCTGACCCTTCTGCGAGTGTGGTTGTTGTGGAGCACCGCGACCGGCTGGCTCGTTTCGGGGTCGAGCATCTGGAGGCGGCCCTGTCCGCGCAGGGCCGCCGCATCGTGGTGACCGACACCGGTGAGACCCAGGATGATCTGGTCCGGGACATGATCGAGGTGCTGACCTCGATGTGCGCCCGCCTTTTCGGGCGGCGTGGAGCGAGAAACCGGGCAATGCGGGCGCTCACCGCCGCCAAGGTGTCTGACACCGAGGCGCCGTGATGGCCGAGAAGTTCGAGGTTCCTGACGGCTGGGTGTTGCAGGCGTATCAGTACGCACTCGATCCGACTGACGCACAAACCGCCATGCTGCAGTCGCACGCTGGCGCGGCGAGGTTTGCCTACAACACGATGCTGCGGGCGGTGAAGGCCAACCTGAGTCAGCGTGAGGCCGAGCGGTCCTACGGCATGTCCGACACCGATCTCACGCCGCTGCTGTCGTGGTCGTTCCAATCTCTGCGCAACGACTTCAACCGGCGCAAACACGTTGTCGCGGTGCGTGATGATGGAACACCGTGGTGGGGTGAGAACTCCAAAGAGGCCTACGCGAACGCCTGTAAGAACCTCTCGGCGGCGTTGACGAACTGGTCCGATTCCCGTAAGGGAACACGCAAAGGCCCCCGAGTCGGATTTCCGTCGTTCAAGTCCAAGCGATCGACTAGGGCATTCGCGTTCACGACCGGCTCGATCCGCATCGAGTCGGACCGCCACCATGTGAGGCTGCCGCGGCTCGGCGTCTTGCGGGTGCACGAGTCCACCCGCAAACTCGCCCGACGGTTGGAGCAAGGGCACGCGCGGGTGTTGAAGGCCACGGTGCGGTTCGAGCGCGGACGTTGGCTGGTCAGTTTCACCTGCGTGGTCGAGCGTGCAGCGAAACCGCCCGCTCACGTCAAACGCCTGGCCTGCGTGGTCGGTGTTGATCTCGGTGTCAAAGACCTGATCGTGGCGGCCACGCCCGACGGCCAAGAGGTCTTGCGACTCGCCGCGCCGAAAGAGTTCACTCGGGCGTCGCGCAAACTGCGGGCGTTGCAGCGCAAAGCGGCCCGACAATCTGGGCCGTGGGATGCGGCAGTCCGAGCCCACCGGGAACCGTCGCACGCGTGGACACGCACCCAGCAGGCCATCGGTGCGCAGCACACTCGGGTGGCGAACCTGCGCCGTAACCGTCTGCACAAACTGACCACACTGTTGGCGCAGTCCTTCGAGGTGATCGGTACCGAGACGCTCGCGGTGAAGAACATGATGGCCAGCGGCGGTTCCCGCAAACGGGGACTGAATCGTTCGATCGCCGATGCCGGGCTCGGCGAGTTCTCCCGCCAGCTCGACTACAAAACCGCCTGGTACGGCTCGCAACGTGTGCAAGCCGATAGGTGGTATCCAAGCTCGAAGACATGTTCTGGCTGCGGTTCGGTGAAAACCAAGCTGAACCTGTCAGAACGCACCTACGTCTGCGAGCACCAGAACTGCGGGTTGAGGATCGACCGCGATCTCAACGCCGCGATCAACCTCGCGCGCAAGGCGCGGGCGGAGCAGAGTGCCTGCTTCGACAGTGGTGGAGCCGACCGTAAGCCGACCGCTCCAGCGGCGCTGGTGGCTGTGAAACCTGAATCCAGCAACGGAAGCGCCTCACCGCAAGGCGAGGCTGCCTAATGAAAGAGCGCACCCACGTTCGCTCACCAGAAGGCAACGGTTGGAGTCCTCCAGGTCGAACACCACGGCGATGCCGCCGGCCCCGGTGATCGCGTCAACGTCGGCCAGGCTGCCCGCCGCCGTCAGATCCGGGTGGGCCTCGATGGCGCGCCGGTAGTGACGCAGCAGCGCCATGGTGTCGGCGAAGCGTTGCGGTGAATAGCCCGCGTTGACCGAGAGCAGGGCGCCACGCTGGTAGCGGGTCAGCGGAGCCACGTCGGTGCCCTCGCGCAGTGGCAGGCAGGTGTGCTGGTCCCACAGCAGGGTGCTCATAGTTGTCGATCCTGCCCGCAGCGCCGCACTAATCTGTCCAGATGGCGATAGACGTGCGGCCCGCGCTCAAATCGGACGTCACCCCGCTGGCGCATACGTTGGGGCGCGCGTTCTACGACGACCCGGTGTCGGTGTGGATGCTGCCCGACGACACCTCCCGCATGGCGCAACTGGCGGCTTACTTCGGGACCTCGACGCGGGTGCATCACCTGTCCGGCGGCGGGGTCGAGGTGGCGTGTGACGGTTCGACGGTCGGGGCCGCGGCGCTGTGGGACCCACCCAACGGCTGGAAGCAGTCGATCTGGAGCCAACTGCGAATGGTGCCCGCCCTGTTCCGGTCGTTCGGCTTCCGGCTCTCGCAGGGCCGGGCACTGTCGGATCTGTTGGAGGCCAACCACCCTGAGGAGCCGCACTGGTATCTGGCGGTGATCGGCAGCGATCCGTCGGTGCGGGGGCGTGGCTTCGGGCAGGCCGTGATGCGATCCCGGCTGGACCGCTGCGACGCCGAGCACTGCCCGGCGTATCTGGAGTCCAGCAAGGAAGAAAACGTGCCCTACTACCAGCGGTTCGGCTTTCGCGTGACCGGGCAGATCACGTTGCCCAACGGCGGGCCGACGCTGTGGAAGATGTGGCGGGAGCCCCAGAACCGGTAGTGGTCAGTCTTCCACCGAGGCACCGAGACGTTCGGCGGCGGCCAGGTAATCCTGCGCGAACTCGAACACCACGTCGCGCGCGGGTCTGACCTTGTTCATCAGGCCGACGCCCTGGCCCACGAAATAGGTGGACAACGCCTGCGCCCCGGGGTGTCCGGCGGCGGCGAGGGCGTCGACGCGGCGCAGCGCGGGCTCGGCCAGCATGGATTGCAGCGGCAGCGGCAGCGTGGGGTGGCCGGTTTCGTTGGGGCGCCAGGCATCCGTCCAATCCGAGGCCAGCTGGCGGGCGGGTTTGCCGGTGCGCCCGGTGGAGCGGATGGTGTCCCGCGAAGTGGCCGCCAGCATCTTCTGCACGGTGTGCGGCGCGGTTTCGGCTTCGTCGGTGGCCAGCCACACCGAACCGGTCCATGCGCCGGCCGCACCCAAAGCCACGCAGGCTGCCATCTGCCGTCCGGTGACGATGCCGCCGGCGGCCAGCACGGGCACGGCGCCCTCGATGGCGTCGATCACCTCGGGAACCAGGACCAGCGTGGAGACTTCACCGCAGTGCCCGCCGGCCTCGGTGCCCTGGGCGACGATGAGGTCGACACCGTGGGCGACCTGCTTGAGGGCGTGTTCCTTGGCGCCGACCAGGGCCGCGACCGGGATGCCGTTGTCTTTCCCGGACTTGATCATGAAATCCGGCGGCACGCCGAGCGCATTGGCCATCAGCTTGATGGGATGGGTGACGGCAACCTCGAGCAGCTGTTCTCCGGCGCTACCGGAGAGCAAAGCGGATCCCAGTCGCGGGTTTTCCTCGGACTCAATGTCGTGCTGCGCCAACAAGTCTGCAAGGTAGGTCTTGTACTCATCCGGGATCCGGTCGGCCAGTTGGCTTCTCGACAGATCCTCACCCTTGCCCTCGAATTTGGCCGGAACGATGATGTCGATGCCGTACGGCTTGCCCTTCACCTGCTCGTCGATCCAGCTCAACTCCTGATCCAGCTGCTCTGGGGTGTAGGCGGCGCCGCCGAGCACGCCGAAGCCGCCCGCGTTCGTCACCGCGGCGACGACGTCGCGGCAGTGGCTGAAGGCGAAAAGCGGGAAGTCGATGTCGAACTGCTCGCAGATGGGGGTCTTCACTTCGCCGCTCCTTCGCTCCGGGTGTGCGGAGAAGTATCAGCCCAGCAGGGCGTCGGCGTCGAGCAGGAGTGGCACCCCGGCGTCCGCGGGGTCGGGAATGGTGAACTCCGCACCGCCGGGCAGCGGCAGCGGAGCGTCGTTGGGATCGATGACCCCGGCCCCGGTCAGGTAGGCGACCGCCCTGCCCAGATCCGTGAGTACGTCGGCCGCGACCCCGCCGACGGTGTTGAGCAGCCATTGGGCGCCCTGGGCCAGCCCACTGATCAGGAAGATGTCCTGATCGATGAGCGACTGCAGGTAGTTGCTAATCGGCGGCAGCAGATAGCTTTCGAGGAAGAAGCCGGCGCCGCCGGCCAGCGCGCGAATACTCAGCAGGATGTCGGTGCCGATATCGGGGTAGCCGTAGCTGTTGATGGCATCGGTCAGGGACTGCTTGAGGTCGGCCGGCATGATGAAGCTGTTGAGAATCTCCGGGTCGGCCTGCATCGGGGCACCGTCGAAGTCCGAGCGCATCGGGATTCCGAAGGCCTGCAGGATCGTCGGGGTGATGTCGACGGTGGAGTAGCTCAGGTTCTGGCCGCCGGCTTGGGCTTCGTTGCCGGCGAGTGAGAACATCAC
This sequence comes from uncultured Mycobacterium sp., assembly GCA_964397355.1. Classification (GTDB taxonomy): domain Bacteria; phylum Actinomycetota; class Actinomycetes; order Mycobacteriales; family Mycobacteriaceae; genus Mycobacterium. Next base: position 11,439 of record CAYNJD010000030.1, read on the forward strand.
GAAACTCGATGTCTCGTTGGGTGTTTGGAAGCCGTGGCCGAGGCTGAAACCGGGCAGGGTCACGGTCTGCTGGTGGCCGTGGTCGGTGACCGCGATGATGGTCCAGCGGTCGCCGGTGGCCGCTTCGGCCTGGGCCACCGCTTCCAGGATCTGTTTGAAATTGGTCCCGACGTTGACGACGGCCTGGGCGTACTCCTGCGACCCGCCGCTGAACGAGTGCCCGGCGTGGTCGACCTGTGACTGGTAGGCGAACACGAAGGTGTCGATGTCCGGACTGTTCGAAGTCGCCAGGATCCGGGAGACGGTCTCCTCGGTGACCAGCGCGTCCATCTCCGCCGACGTGGAGCCTCCAGAGATGCCGATGATGTTGTCGGCCGGATAGCCGCCGGTGGAGGCCATCTCGGTGAACAGGCCCCGCCCGGAAATGACCGTGGTGTCGACCTCCGGCTTGTGGTACTCGATCAGGTTGAACACCGACGGCCAGGTGGTGTACGGCTCGGGCCGGTAGACGTTGCTGACCACTCCGTGCTTGTCGTCCCATACCCCGGTCAGGATCGTCGACCACGACGGCGTGGACATCGTCTGGTGGCCGGCGATGGTGGTGGCGGCGGTCACGCCGCGATCCATCAGCAGCTTGAATCCGCTGTCGTCGCCTGAGGCGTACTCCAGGATCTTGTCCAGGTTGGTGCCGTCGGTGCCCAGCAGCAGTACGTGTTCGGCGGCCGGCAACCATTCGGCGGTCAGCACGGACAGGACCGGTTGTTGCGGCCCGACCGCCGCGCCCGTTCCGGCTATTAGGCCCGCGACGGCTGCACCGCACAGCGTCCGCTTGAGAGTTGTCACGGTGCGTCAGCCCAGCAGTACGTCGGTCGGGTCGATCACGCCCGCCCCGAGCAGGTGGGCGATGGCCAGCGCCATGGCGTTGGTGGAGTCCACTACCAGCCCGCCGACGAGGTCGTTGACCTGCTGGGTGAGTTCGGCCAGCCCGCTGATCAGGAAGATGTCTTGGTCGACGATGGACTGCAGGAACTTGTCAATCTCGGTGACCGCCAGGTTGATCCCGTAGGGGATGCTGGCGATCGCCGTGCGCAGCGCCAGGGTGATGTCGTTGCCGATATTGGGGTAGCCGTACATCGCGATCGCGTCCAGCAGCGACTGCTTGAGATCCACCGGCGTGACGATGCTGTCCAGCACGGCCGGGTCGTTGGCCAGTGAGACACCGTCGAAGTCGGAGCGCAACGGGATGCCGAACAGCGACAAGATGGTGGGTGTGATGTCGGCCGTCGAGTAGCCCAGGCTTTGGCTGCCGTCGTTTGCGTCGGCGCCGGCCTGATCGAAGATGACGAATGACGTTGTCTCATTGGGTGATTGGAAGCCGTGACCGAAACCCAGCGACTGGGTGTGACCGTGGTCGGTGGTGATGATGACCGACCAGTCGTCCCCGGTGATCGCCTTGACCTGTTCGATCGCGGCCAGGATCTGCTGGACGTTGCCCGCGGCGTTGATGACGGCTTGGGCGTACTCCGCCGACCCTCCGCCGAACGAGTGCCCGGCGTTGTCGACCTGCGCCTGGTAGGAGAACAGGAAACTGGAGACGTCGTCCGGGTTGTCCGCGGTCGCCAGGATGGTGGCGATGGTCTGCGCAGTGACCAGTTCGTCGGTGCTGGCCCAGCTGTCCTGGAACGGGACGAAGACGTTGTTGTCGACCGGGTAGCCGCCCGAGTCGGCGATGTTGTTGAGGAACTCCCAGTCGGCGATCGCCGTGGTGTCGATCTCGGGCTTGTGGTACTCGATCAGGTTGAACACCGACGGCCATTGGTCGTAAGGCTCGGGCCGGAACAGGTTGTTGATCACGCCGTGCTTGTCGTCCCAGACTCCGGTGAGGATCGTAGACCACGACGGCCCGGAGATGGTGGTGTGATCGGTCAGGGTGGTGGCTCCGGTGATGCCCTGGTCCATCGCCGTCTTGAACCCGCTGTCGTCGTCGTAGGCGTACTCCAGGATCTTGGCGAGGTTGATGCCATCGACGCCGATCAGCAACACGTGCTCGGCGGCCGGCAGCCAGTCGGCAGTCACCGCGGACAGCCCCGCCTGCGTCCCGACGGCCGCACCCGTACCGGCGACCACGCCGGCGACGGCGGCACCACACAGATACTGCTTGACTCTTGTCACGATTCCCTCGCCGTGGCTAGTGCTGACCGATTGGCGAGGATGTTAGCAGTTGCCCAGGAAAAACTCAGCTTTCTCCAAACCGCGCGGCGTTTAGCCAGGATGTTACTGAATATTCTATGGGTTACCGGCCTAATGCGGCACTCGGCGGTCCGCGCCTCAGAGCATCGTGTCCCCACTGACCAGCGTCGCGCGGAACTGCATCACCCGGTACGGCCAGCCCACCGCGGTGTTCCATTGCGAGACCATCAATCCCACCCCGCCGGTGCGGTCCACCCGCGAGCCGGGCAGCACATAACCGCCGTAGAGCTGGGCGACCCGGGAGCCGGCGTGGTCCTCGCGATCCCAGCTGCTGCCGATCACCGGCAGTTGCAATGGCACAGAAGCTAATTCGGAGGCGGGGGAGTCCAGCACCCGGTAGCCCAGCGCGTAGCGCGACGACACGAACCCGCCCAGCACCCAGGTCCCGGAAGCCAGCCGCCGCAGCGACAGTTCACCCCAGGTCTCGCCGGGCGGGGTGATCGGCACCGGGGTGCGGCCCCAGGCCCGCCGGCCGTCACGGTAGCCCCAGCCGGAGTACTTGGCCGGGTCGCCGATGTCGCCGGGACGCACCCGCCGCAAAATGATGCCCTTGTCGCGCTGAAAACCGGTCGAGACCACATAGACCCAGCCGTCGTCGGGGTCGTAGTCCCAGGACCAGCACTGAGCGTGGCCGCGGTGGGTCCGGGCGGGAAATCTCGGCCCCAGGTTGCGCCAGGACACCCCGCTGTCATCGGAACGCCAGATCTCGGTCCAGGCCACGTTGCCGAAACCGCGGTTGACGATCACGTGCAGATACAGCGTCTGCTCCACCCGCAGCAGGTCGGAGGGAATCACGGTGCTGATGGCGCCGCGGTCCAGCCGGGACGCCGGTTGGCGGTGCCGGTAGTGCCACAGTTGGCGGGCGTAGTCGGGGTCGGGACCGCCGGCGCGCTCATAGCGGATCCGGCGGGAGGCGTCGCCGGTGCCGATCAGGATCACCGGGGAGCGCCAGTCGCCTTGGCCTACGCTGCCTCCGGCGAAGGTGTCGCCGAAGACCGACACCAGCGTGCCGTTGGGCGCGACCACCGAGGCGCCCAGGTCCGCACACCTCACCCCCCATCGGTCGGTGACGCCCGGCCCGGTGACATCGGCCAGCTTCCCGGTGATACTGCGTGCGGGGCACACCGCTCAGGGCTTGCTGCGCCAGCTGCCGGCTGCCACCGCGATCATCCGGAGTTGTTTGACGGCAACGTTTTTGATCTCGGCCAGCGTCTCGGCGTCGGGGGCCTCTTCGATGGACTCGGCGGTGACGATCATCGCATTGACGAACAGTCCCGCCAGCACGTTGAGATCCTCGGCGCTCCAGTTGCTGAGCCCGGGGAATCGCGCCAGGTCGGTGGCCAGCTCGGAGGTGATCAATCGGATCTCGGTGCGAATCGCGTAGCGCAGCACCGTCATCCCGCTGAAGCGTTCCCGGTTGATGAAGCGCCAGTATTCGCGGCGGGCGGCCACACTGTTGACCAGGACTTCCACCGACGACTCGATGACCCGGGTGGGGTCGACTCCGCCGCTTCGAGCGTCGCGCAGGGTCTCGCGCAGCGCACGGAAGGACTCGTCGATGAGCACCAGGCCCAGCGCGTCCATCGACTCGAAATGGCGGTAGAACGCGGCCGGCACGATGTTGGCCGCCCGCGTCACCTCGCGAAGGCTCAGCGCGCCGAAGCTGCGTTCCTCCAGCAGCGTCAGCGCCGCGTTGATGATGGCGCGGCGGGTGGCCTCTTTGCGCTCCTCGCGCGACACCCGCTCCGGAGCCTCGGGCCGGGCTGGGCGGGAAGGCCGTTCGGAGCGGCCCGGACGGTCGGGCCGCGGCGGCCTCGCTCGCCCCGACCGAGATTTCGGCGTACGACTGTTCACTGGATGTGAAGCGTAACACAACCGGGCGATACCCCTTGACGGATCGTAAACAAGTGTTCACCGTGTACATATGTTCACTCAAACGTTAACGCGGCGGGTACTGGGCTCCGGCCTGGTCGACCTGCTCACCGGCCCTCACGGGGTCGACCGCTACACCGAGCTGGTGTCGCCGACCTGGACGCGCAACGACGCCCGAGCCCGGGTGGTCGCCGTGCGGCGTGCCACCCCGCGCAGCGTGACCCTGCTGCTCGAACCCAACGACGCCTTCGGTGGCTTCAAAGCCGGCCAGCACATCAACCTGTCCGTCGAGATCGACGGGCGCCGGCGCACCCGGTGCTACTCGCCGGCCGGCCCCGAGGGGCAACGGCTGCTCGAGCTCACCATCGGCCGTCACGAGGGCGGCCTGGTCTCCGAGCACCTCTACCGCCACGCCCGGCCCGGCATGGTCGTCGGCCTGGACAACGTCGGCGGTGACTTCGTGATGCCGGCGATCCGGCCCAAACGCATCCTGCTGGTCTCCGGTGGCAGCGGCATCACCCCGGTGATGTCGATGCTGCGCACCCTGCTCGCCGAACGCTACGCCGGCCGGGTGACGTTCATCCACTACGCTCGCACGCCCGAAGAAGCCTGCTACCGCGACGAACTGGCCGACCTGCCGCGGGTGCGGGTGCTGCACGGATACACCCGGGCACCGCAAGCCGGTGACCTGCGCGGCTACTTCGACGCCGAGCACCTGGCGGCGGCCGGACCCGAGCCGGACGCGGTGTATGTGTGCGGGCCGCCGGCCCTGGTGGCGGCGGTGCGCGAGCAACGTCCCGACGCCGTCTCGGAGAGCTTCGTGCCGCCCGAACTCGCCGCCGACCCCTCCGGGGGCCGGGTGACCTTCCTGGGCAGCACCATCTCGGTGGCCGACGATGGCCGTCCCCTGCTGGAGCAGGCCGAGGCGGCCGGGTTGCAACCGGCCAGCGGATGCCGGATGGGCATCTGTCACAGCTGCACCTGCCGCAAAACCGGTGGCACGGTGCGAAACCTGATCACCGGGGCCGTCTCCACCGCCGAGAGCGAAGACATCCAGATCTGTGTGTCGGTGCCCGTCGGCGACGTCGAAATCGACCTCTGAAAACCGATGACTCCCCGTGAGTGGGAATCGCGCGACGTCACTACCGCGTGTCGCGTCGGGAGATTCCCGGTCGCGGGCAAAGAGTAAAGGAGCCAACCATGTCCGCACCAGTTCTCGAAGCGACCGAAGTCCTCGAAGCCCCGCACTCAGACCTGCCGCGGGATCTCGACGCCTTCGGTGCGGAACTCGATGCCATTCGCCAAAGCGTCCTCGACGACCTCGGTGAACGCGACGCCGAATACATCCACAAGATCATCAAGGCCCAGCGCGCCCTGGAGGTCGGCGGACGCGCGTGCCTGTTCTTCAGCATCGTGCCCCCCGCCTGGCTGGCCGGCACCGTCATGCTGGGGCTGTCCAAGATCCTCGACAACATGGAGATCGGCCACAACGTCATGCACGGCCAGTAC